>NZ_JBHNYP010000039.1:0-13969 GCF_054960655.1 Micrococcus sp. PSi08
CCCCCCCGCCCCCGGCCCGAGCTGTTCACCGGCCACCGCCCGCTCGACGTCTCCGGGCCCGCCGCCGAGCACGCGATCGCGTTCGACCGGGGCGGGGCGCTCGCCGTGGCCACCCGCTGGCCCGTCCGCCTCGCGGCCGCCGGTGGCTGGGGCGAGACCGTCGTGACCGTGCCGGCCGGGCGGTGGGAGGACGCCGTCACCGGCCACCCCGTCCACCCGGACGCGCGCGGCGCCGTGCGCCTCGACGAACTGCTCAGCACCCTGCCCGTCGCGCTGCTCGTCCCGGCGCACGCCCCGTCCGACCGCCGAGAGAGGACTGCCCCGTGACCGAGCCCCGCCCGGCCGACGCCCCCGCCCCGGGCCTGCACCCGATCGGCTCCGACCCCGTGGACCCCGCCGCGGCGGAGCGGGCCGCCGTCGAGGCCGCGCGCGCCGTCCCCTATGCCGTGTGGGCGCCGCACGCCGAGAGCGTCGAGCTCGTCCTCGTCGACACCGAGCCCGGCGCCCTGCGCGACGCCGAGGACCGCTGGCCCGTCGCCGCCGTCGTGGCCATGGACCCCGCCGCCGGAGGCTGGTGGACGCCCACGGAGGACCCGCTGGCCGCCCTCGGCCTCGACGCCGCGCAACCGCCGGCCGACCCCGGCTACGGCTACCGCGTGGACGGGGCGGACCCCGTGCCGGACCCCCGCTCCCGCCGCCAGCCCGACACGGTCCACGGGCCCTCCCGCCGCGACGTCGCCGGCCGCTCCGTCGCGTGGCCGGACGAGGGCTGGGCCGGGCCGCCCGGGGTGGAGTCCGATCCGACCGTGCTCCAGGGCGGCGGCCTGCGCGGCGCCGTCCTGTACGAGCTGCACGTGGGCACCTTCACGGCCGAGGGGACCCTCGATGCCGCCATCGCCCGCCTGCCGCACCTGACGGACCTCGGGGTCACCCACGTCGAGCTGTTGCCCGTGAACTCCTTCTCCGGCCCGCGGAACTGGGGCTACGACGGGGTGGCGTGGTTCGCCGTCGACGAGTCCTACGGCGGCCCCGCCGCCTACCGTCGCTTCGTGGCCGCCGCCCACGCCGCCGGCCTCGGCGTGGTCCAGGACGTCGTGCACAACCACCTGGGCCCCTCCGGCAACTACCTGCCGGTGTTCGGGCCGTATCTGGGCCCGGGCGGCACCGGCTGGGGCGACGGCCTGAACCTGGACGGCGCCGACTCGGACGAGGTGCGCCGGTTCGTCCTGGACAACGTCCGCTTCTGGCTCGAGGAGATGCGTGTGGACGGGCTGCGCCTCGACGCGGTGCACGCCCTGCGGGACACCCGCGCCGTGCACCTGCTCGAGGAGATGGCCGCGCTCGCGGACGGGATCGCGGCCCGTGCCGGCCGACCCGTGCCCCTCCTGGCCGAGTCCGACCTCAACGACCCGCGTCTGGTGCTGCCCCGCCAGGCCGGCGGGCTCGGCCTCGCGGCGGCCTGGAACGACGACGTCCACCACGCCCTGCACGTGGCCGCGACGGGGGAGACCCACGGCTACTACGCGGACTTCGCCCCGCTGGAGGCGGTGGCCAAGGTCATGGAGCGCACCTACTTCCACGACGGCACCCGTTCCACCTTCCGAGGCCGCGATCACGGGCGCGCCGTGCCGGACGCCGTCCCGAACCATGCGTGGGTGGCCAGCATCCAGAACCATGACCAGGTGGGCAACCGTGCCGGCGGCGACCGCACCGCTGCCGCCCTGTCCGAGGGTGCGCTCGCGGCCGAGGCCGCCCTGCTGCTGACCGGCCCGCACGTGCCGATGCTCTTCATGGGGGAGGAGTTCGCGGCCTCGACGCCGTGGCCGTTCTTCACCTCGTTCCGCGAGCCCGAGCTCGGGGACGCCGTCCGGCAGGGACGACGCCGCGAGTTCGCCGCCCACGGCTGGGACCCGGCCGACGTCCCCGACCCGCAGGACCCCGCGACGCGGGACGCGGCGGTGCTGGACTGGGCGGAGGCCGCGGGCGGCACGGACGGCCAGGGCCGCGGGGTGCGCGTGCTCGCCGCCTACCGCACCCTGATCGGTCTGCGCCGCACGTTGCCCCAGCTCACCGACCCTCGCCGCGACCGCGTCCGGGCCGAGGTGGACGCGGCCCGGCGCCACGTGCGCCTCACCCGCGCCGGCGAGGACGCCGACGTCGTCCTGCTCGTCGCCCTCGGCGCGGAGCCGCTTCCCGTGCCCGCGGACCTGACGCGGGCGGAGCTGCTCGCCGGCCACGGCGACCACGGCCCGCTCGGCCCCGGCACGGTGCCGGCGGCGGTCCCGGCCCCCGGCTTCCTGCTCCTGCGCCGCTGAGCCGCGTCCGGCGTCAGTCCGCGTCCGCGGGTGGGACGGCGCGCAGCATGGTGGTCGTGGGGTGCAGTGCCACCGCGTCCTCGTCGCGGCGGGCCCGCAGCACCGTGTCCACGTAGGAGTCCACCGCCTCCTGCAGGGGCACGGCCTGGCCGCGGGCCTCGGAGAGGTACCAGCGGTGCTCGAGGAGCTGGTGCATCACCTCGGCGGGCTCGAGCTTGGCTCGCAGCTCAAGGGGCACCGAGCGGACCACGGGGTCGAACACCTCCACCACCCAGCGGTGCGCCGCAGCCTCGATGTCCATGTACGGGTCCCACTCCCGGCGGGCGGCCTCGATGTCCACGAGCAGCCGGCGGGCCTGGTTCTCCTGGACCTCGAGTCCCGTGAGGCGGGTCAGCCGACGGCGGTGGTAGCCCGCGTGGATCTCGACGGGTCGGGCGATCATCATCCCGGGGGCGTCGGCGGCGCGCAGTGAGTACTCGGCCAGCTCGAACCCGAGCTCCTGCAGGCGGCGGACGCGGCGGTCCAGGCGCCACGGCTCGGCGCGGGGGAACAGCAGAGGCTCGGTCAGCTCGTCCCACAGCCGTCGGTAGGACGCCACGAGCAGGTCCGGCGTGGTGACGGGGTCCACCTCCGGGTCCAGCAGCCCGCTGGCCTGCAGGTCCAGCAGCTCACCGCCCACGTTCACGGCGGCCACGTCCAGGTCGTGCTCGCGCTGGCCGGTGGACAGCCGCTCCCGCAGCTCGCCGGTCTCGGCGTCCACCAGGTGAGCGGCGAACCCGCCCGCGTCCCGCCGGAACAGGACGTTGGACAGGGAGACGTCACCCCAGAAGAACCCCTCGAGGTGCAGTTCCACGAGCAGCGTCGCCAGCGCGTCCATGAGCCGCACGAGGGTGCGGCGCTCGAGGCGCTCCGAGAACACGGCGCGGTACGGCAGGGAGAAGCGCAGGTGCCTGGTCACGAGGGCGGCGGGCAGGGGCGTGCCGTCGTCCTCCGTGCGTCCGGTGACCACGGCCACCGGCACCACCGACGGCGCCGGGCTCCGCTCGAGCCGGCGCAGCAGCCGGTACTCGTGGAACGCGAGTTCTTCAGTGGTCTCCTTCACCGCCACGATGCCCCCGCCCATCCGGGCGAAGCGCACCACGTGACGGGAGATGCCCCGCGGCAGGGCCGCCAGCACCTCACGCGGCCACATCTCGAGGGGGAGCGCCCAGGGCAGGGCGAGCAGAGACGTCGCCGGGTCCTCGGTCGCGTCCCCCGACGGGGCGCCCGTGATGGTCAGTCGATCGACGGGGGAGGGGGTCTCGGCGGTGTCCATGGTCACGATCCTTTCAGACAGGGCCGCTATGCTCGCCTGGCGCGGCGCGCCCGCTGCCCGCCGGCTCCGGTGCTCGACCCGGACCGACTGCCCCACGAGGAGGACCCTTGGCCCGGAACACGTCAGGCTCGCACACCTCGGCGACGGACGCTCGTGCGCGTGCCCGCCAGATCCAGGAGGAGCAGCGCAGGAAGGACAGTCGCCGCCGCACCGGCGTCATCTGGGGCTCGGTCCTCGCGGTGGTGCTCGTGATCGGCCTCGTCGTCGCGTTCGTGCTCAACCGCAACGGCGACGACGCCGCCACCGCCGGCCCCATCCCCGCCGTGGCGAACGAGGAGGGCGGCATCGAGTTGACCTCGGCCACGGCCCTGGCGGAGGGCGCGGGAGAACGCGAGGTCGACCCCTCGACGATCGAGGTGCCGAAGCAGGCCGCGAGCTCTCAGCCCGAGACCCTGCCGAACACCGAGGCCCGTGGTGATGGTGAGCCGACGCGGATCGTGCTCTACGAGGACTTCAACTGCGTGCACTGCGCGGACTTCGAGTCCACCAACGGGGACCAGATCGAGCAGTGGCTCGAGCAGGGCGAGGTCACGGTCGAGTACCGGATGGTGGACTACCTGAGCGCCCCGAACAACCAGAACTACTCGGCCCGCGCCGCCAACGCCGCGTACTGTGTGGCGGACCAGAAGCCCGAGGCCTACAACGGCTTCGTGTCCGCCCTGTTCGCCGCCTACGACGAGCACCAGGGCAAGGGCCTGGACAACGCGGCGATCACGCAGCTCGCGCAGGAGCACGGCGCGGACATCGCCTCCTGCGTCGAGGACGGCACGTTCCGCTCCGCGGTCGAGCACACCACCCGCCAGGCGCGCGTCGCCGGCGTGGCCGGCACCCCCACCGTGTTCGTGGACGGGAAGAACTGGGCCCTCGACGGCGAGGACAAGACCTTCATCGAATGGGCGGGCGCCAAGATCGCCGGCTGACCCGGCTGACCCGTCGCCGAGGTCCGCGGGGCGTCCCCACGCAGGGGGCGCCCCGCGCCGTCCGCCCGGGCCTTGTACGCTGGGAGGGTCGGCCGCGGCGCCCCCGGGCGCCGGCCGCAGGCCTCCTTAGCTCAGCTGGCCAGAGCAGCTGCCTTGTAAACAGCAGGTCGCCGGTTCGAATCCGGCAGGGGGCTCCACCCCACCGCGGGCCCGACGGCGCCGCGCACCTCCGCCGGGAGGGCGCGGCGCCGTCGTCGTGTCCGGCGCGGGCCGACGCTGGGGTGCCGCTGTGCGCGCCCCGACCATCCGCCCGGCCCGGCTGGCGGAACCGCGAGAGATGCCTCGACCATCCGCCAGACTTCGGCCCGCGGCCTCGCCGTGACGGAATCGTGACCCTACCGTGAGCTCAGTCACCCTGGCCCGAGCCCCTCGGGCGCCCGCATCCGGTGACCCAGAACTCCGAGGAGATCCCGTGCAGTCCTCCACACCCCGCAGCACCCGCCGCCGCATCGGCGCCCTCGTGGCCGGCGCCGTCCTCGCCGGCGGGACCCTGACCTCGTCCCCCGCGCTCGCGGCCCCCTCCGGCGGCGCCCCCGCCGCACCCGCAGCCAGCCCGACCGCCGCCTCACCCCTGGCGGCGGCGCAGGCCGAGGACCCGAACGCCGACGGCTACGACTCCTTCATCGTCACCTACAAGGAGACCGCCGCCAATGCCCACGCGAAGGGCCGCGCGAACGCCTGGGGCAAGGCCGCGAAGGAGGCCGGAGTCTCCGTGAAGGAGCTGCGTGAGACCGCGCTCGGCTCCCGCGTGATCACGGCGGACCGCAAGCTGGATCAGGCCGAGTCCGCGAAGTTCATGGCCGACCTGAAGGCCTCCGGGGCGGTCGAGGCCGTGGAGCCGGACGCCATCCTCACCGCCACCGGCCTGAGCCCCGTGGACGCCCTCTACTCGCAGCAGTGGGGCTTCACCGGCAGCCACGGCATGCGGGTCCCCGGGGCGTGGGATCGCACGACGGGCTCCGGTGCGACCGTGGCCGTCATCGACACCGGCATCACCTCCCACCCGGATCTCGACCGCAACGTCGTGCCCGGCTACGACTTCATCTCCGACAGCGCGGCGGCGCGCGACGGCGGTGGCCGCGACTCCAATCCGCGTGACGAGGGCGACTGGTACGCCGCCGGCGAGTGCGGCACCGCCGGTGCCTCCGACTCCTCGTGGCACGGCACCCACGTGGCGGGCACCGTCGCGGCCGTGGCCGACTCCCAGGGCGTCGTCGGTGTGGCGCCGAACGCGAAGGTCCAGCCGATCCGCGTGCTCGGCAAGTGCGGCGGCTCGCTGTCCGACATCGCCGACGCGGTCGTGTGGGCTGCCGGCGGCACGGTGGCGGGCGTGCCGGCCAACCCGAACCCGGCGGACGTCATCAACATGTCCCTCGGTGGCTCCGGCATGTGCGGCACCACCTACCAGAACGCGATCAACGCGGCCGTCTCCCGCGGCGTGCCCGTCGTCGTGGCCGCGGGCAACGAGAACCAGCCCGCCGCCAATGTGCGCCCGGCCAACTGCCAGAACACCGTCGTGGTGGCCGCCTCCACCTCGCAGGGCGCCCGCGCCTCGTTCTCGAACTACGGCTCCGCCGTGGACGTGACCGCTCCGGGGGCGAACATCATCTCGACCGTGAACAACGGCGCCACCACCCCGACGACGGCCGGCCACGCCGCCTACAACGGCACCTCGATGGCCACCCCGCACGTCGCGGGCCTGGCCGCCCTGCTGCTGGCCGAGCAGCCGAGCCTCACCCCGGCCCAGGTCGAGTCCACCCTCACGTCCACGGCCCGGTCCATGCCGGTGACCTGCTACGCAGGCTGCGGCGCCGGTCTGGCGGACGCCACCAGGGCGGTCTCCTCCCTCGGCGGCAGCTCCTGACCGGGGCCCGCTCCGGGCGCCGGGGCCTCGTTGGTCGCCCAGGGCGGTTTCGAGCCCGGCGCCACGCTGACCGACGCCTGACGTGCTCGTCGGCTCTCGACGGCCGCTCCGCCGTGCGCGGGGCGGCCGTCGCCCGGGTGGACAGGCGACGCCGCCTGAGGTATCGTTCTTCGAGTTGTCACCCCCATGGGGCGACGCCCGGATCTTTAGCTCAGTTGGTTAGAGCGTTCGCTTCACACGCGAGAGGTCGCTGGTTCGAGTCCAGTAAGATCCACCGCAGCAGGGCCCTCCTCCGGGAGGGCCCTTTCGCATCCCCGGGCCGCGGTGCCGAAGGCCCCGGCGGGGGAGGTGTCGGCGTGGTTGGATGGACGCGTCGGCGGGGCTCGGCCCACCGCCGTGGCGCGTCCAGCGCCCGCATACGGAAGGAGAGGGTGAGCCGCATGGAGCAGGAGGGCACCCAGGAGCCGGCGCGGTTCGACCCCCGCATCGCGGAGCCCCCGGCCGTCCCCACGCTCATCCCCGTGCTGCGCCCGGCCGGCGCCGAGGACGCCGCCGCTGTCGGCGACCTCGCGATCGACCCGGAGGACCCCGGCCTGCTCGACCTCGACCCGGCGGAGTCGGCCCACCCGGCCGCGGCCGCGGTCGCCGTCGAGCCGACGGAGCCGCTGCCGCCCGTGGTCCGCCCCGCCGCCGCCGATCCGGAGCCGGAGCCGGAGGAGCCGGCAGAGCCGGAGGCGGAGACGCTGCCGGAACCGGCCGCGGACGCGCCCCTGACCGAGCCGCCGCTGTCCGAGCAGGTGCCCACCTCCGTCCTGGCCCCCGCGGACGCCGACGGCGCCCTGCCCGCTCCGGACGTGATCCCCGCGCCGGACATCACCGTCCCGGACCCGGTGGTCCCCGTGGGCCCGCCCGAGAAGCGCGGGCGTCGGCGGGGCCGGCGCTCCCGTGAGGTCTTCGTCGAGAACCTGCCGACGCAGGCGCTCGTGCTGGCCGACCGCCCGCACTCCTCGCCGTATGGGCGCCGCATGCGCTCCACGCTGCAGCAGCGTCGCGCGGAGGCGCAGGCCCTCGAGGCCCGCACCACCCTGGACTTCGCGCTCAAGCTGGGCGAGACGATGTTCAGCTTCGGCGCGGCCTCGCTGGACGTGGAGACCTCGATCATCGTGGCCACGCAGGCCTACGGGATCCTCGAGACCGAGGTGGACCTGACCAACCAGTCCATCTCCCTGAACTACGCGCCCGACTCCTCACGCGGCGAGGCCCCGTTCACCCTCCAGCGGGTGGTCCGCTCGTCCTCGGTGAACTTCGAGGGGCTCGTGGCCGTCCACCGGCTCGTCGAGGAGATCGCCGCGGGCGAGGTGGACCGGGCCGAGGCCCAGCGCCGGCTCGTGGAGATCCGGCATCAGCCCAAGCCGTTCCCCGCCGTCTTCGAGGTCCTCTTCTCCGGCGTGTTCGTGGCCTGCTTCGTGCCGTTCATCGGCGGGACCTGGACGGGCGCGGCCCTGGGCATGGTCTCCACCTGGCTGGTCTTCTGGCTCAAGGTCCAGGCGGACAAGGCGCGCTTCCCGGAGATCTTCTCCACGATGTTCGGGGCGATCACGGCCACGGTGATCGCGCTGATGGCCCACGCCCTCGACCTGCCGGTCAACCCGGCGCTGGTGATCGCCGGCGGCATCATGATGCTCCTGCCCACGGCGAGGTTCGTCACCGCGGTGCAGGACGCCATCCACGGCTTCCCGGTGACCGCCGCGGGCCGCTTCCTCTCCGCGCTGCTCGTGTTCGCCGGCGTGATGGCCGGGATCATGATCGCCGTGGGCATAGGGGATCTCCTGGGATTCGAACAGCTGGACCTGGCCGAGGCGGGGACGCTGAGCTATCCGCCGCTGCTGCTGCTGGGCCTCGTGATGGCCGCGGGCATGGCGGACGCGGTGGTGGAGCAGTCGCGGTGGCCGCAGATCCTGGCCTGCGGTCTCGTGTCCGGGGCCGGCTTCGGCGCGTACCTGGCCGCGCAGCAGGTCGGGGTCAGCGACCGGCTGGTGCCCGCGGTCGCCGCGGCGGCGGTCGGGTTCCTCGGCCGCCTGGTGGCCCAGCGGCTCGCAGCCCCGGCGCTCGTGATCGTCCTGCCGTCCATGCTGTTCCTGCTTCCCGGACTCACCATGTTCCGGTCCGTCTACGGGTTCACCGTGGAGACCGGGGCCACGCTGCTGGGCGTCGAGGGACTGTTCAACGCCGCGGTCATCGTCGTGGCGATCGCGGCCGGCGTCGCCTTCGGCAACACCCTGGCCAAGCCGATCACCGACCGGATGGGCACGCTGCTGCCCACCGAGCTCGTGATGCACCAGCGCGGCTGACCGGCGGCCCGGCTCAGTCGGGCAGGCGCCAGTCCACCGGGGCCGCGCCGGCCGCCTCGAGGAGCCGGTTCACCCGGCTGAACGGCCGGGAGCCGAAGAACCCGCGGTGGGCGCTCAGGGGCGAGGGATGCGGGGACTCCACGACGCCGGCCCCCGCCGCCGTCAGCAGCGGCGCCATGCGCCGCGCGTCGGCTCCCCACAGCAGCCCCACGAGCGGGGTGCCGCGCGCGCAGAGGGCCCGCACCGCGGCCTCCGTGATCTGCTCCCAGCCGAGGCCGCGGTGGCTGCCGGGTGCGCCGGCCCGCACGCTGAGGGCGCGGTTCAGCAGCAGCACGCCCTGGTCCGTCCACGCGGAGAGGTCGCCGTGGGCGGGCGGGGTGATGCCGAGGTCGTCGTGCAGCTCCCGGTGGATGTTGGCCAGGGAGCGGGGCAGCGGCCTCACGTGGCGGTCCACCGCGAAGCTCAGGCCGATCGGATGGCCCGGCGTCGGGTAGGGGTCCTGGCCCAGCACGAGGACGCGGACGTCCGCGAACGACTGGCGGAACGCCCGCAGGATGTGCTCCGGTGCGGGCAGCACCTGCTCTCCGCCCGCCCGGCGGGCCCGCAGCCGCTCGCCGACCTGCTCGAACGCGGCGGCCTGCGGGGCGAGGGCCGCCTCCCAGCCCGGATCCAGGGGCGCGATGAACTCCATGCCCCGAGGGTAGACCGGGTGGGTACAGTGGCCGCCATGTCCCACCCCACGCCCGTCTCGCCCGATCCGGCCCCGGACGAGGGTGCCCGCGCGCGGGCGCGGCGGGACGAGCTGACGGACCTGGAGCGTGCGGTCCTGGACCTGGAGGCCGCCACCTGGCGGTACGGCGGGGCCAAGGACCACGCCGTCCGTGAGCGTCTGGGGCTGTCTCCGACCGCCTATTATCAGGTGTTGAACGGATTGCTGGACCGTGAGGCCGCCCTGGCCTACCGACCCCTGCTGGTCACGCGGCTGCTGCGCAAGCGCGGCACCCGCAGCCGGGCCCGGAGGGGGCCCGCGGATCCGGCGCCGTCCACGCCCGCTTCCCGCCAGGAGAACTGACCCATGGCCTACCAGCCCGACCGCTTCGACGAGGTCCCCGAGTACACGGACCAGCGCGGCGCGCACCGCGAGTCCTTCGCCGTCGCCGGCGCGACCGCCACGGGCGGGGGTCGCCGCCTGAGCCCGCTGCTCTGGGTGGCCGGCCTCGTCCTGCTCGCCGGCCTGTTCGTGGGCGTCGTCCTGCCGTGGCTCACCGGCGACCGCTCCGAGCCCGTCGCCGCCGAGAGCTCGACGACGGCCCCGGCTGCCGCGCCGTCGACGTCGGCGTCGTCCGTGTCCTCCTCGGCGTCCTCCGCGTCGGCGTCGACTGCGTCCGCGACCGAGTCCGCCACCCCGTCCGAGGACGCGGCGGAGGCGTCCCGTTCCGCGGCCGCGGCCGAGTCCTCGCGGGCGGCGCAGGAGGCGGCTGCCGCCGAGGCCGCCGAGTCGTCCCAGGCTGCCGCGTCGTCCCGGGCCGCCGCGGAGGCACAGGCGGCGGAGGCCTCGCGTTCCGAAGCCGCCGCGCAGTCCGCCGAGGCGTCTCGGTCGGCGGCCGCCCAGGCGGCGGAGTCCTCGCACGCCGCCGCGTCCCGTTCGGCCGCCGAGGCGTCCCGTTCCGCCGCCGCGGCGGAGGCCTCGCGCTCGCAGGCCGCGGCCGCGTCGAGCTCCCGTGCGGCCGCACAGTCCGCAGCCGCGTCGAGCTCTCGTGCGGCCGCACAGTCCTCGGCCGTGCGCGGCACCCACGTCACCGTGTACAACGCGACCCGCTCCCAGGGACTCGCCGCCTCCTACGCGCAGCGGCTCAGGAGCGCCGGCTACACCTCGGTGGACGCGAAGAACTGGAGCGGCTACGGCATCCAGTCCTCCACCGTCCTGTACAACGGCTCGGCCAACAAGGCCGCCGCCGAGGCGGTCGGCAAGGAGCTCGGCTTCCCGGTCATGCAGACCCCGAACCTGCAGGTGAACGGCGTCGCGGTGGTCGTCACCGGCTGATCCGCCCGTCGCGCGGCCGTGCCGGCCGCGCACCGCTCACGGCCCCCGGCGGGGCGCCTCCCGAGGCGTGCTGCCGGGGGCCGTCCGCCGTCCGCGGAAGGGCTGGCTCCCGCACCGCGGACCCTTTGCACTCTCCCGGTGCGAGTGCTCATAATGGGGTTAGCACTCCGAAGGCGCGACTGCCAGCCGTACCCCGGTCGGCCCGGCGCCGTGGAGGAGGACCTGTCCACCGGTGAGGCCCCCAGGGGCCGTCCGTCGCGGGCACCGGCGCGGGTCAGCCACCAGCAGTAGGAAGCCGACGTCCAGAAAGGACCTGCACATGGCCAAGACCATCGCATTCGACGAAGAGGCCCGCCGCGGCCTGGAGAAGGGTCTGAACACCCTGGCCGACGCCGTGAAGGTGACCCTCGGCCCCCGCGGCCGCAACGTGGTGCTGGAGAAGAAGTGGGGCGCCCCCACCATCACCAACGACGGCGTCTCCATCGCCAAGGAGATCGAGCTCGAGGACCCGTACGAGAAGATCGGCGCGGAGCTCGTCAAGGAGGTCGCCAAGAAGACCGACGACGTCGCCGGCGACGGCACCACCACCGCCACCGTGCTGGCCCAGGCGCTGGTCCGCGAAGGCCTGCGCAACGTGGCTGCGGGCGCCGACCCGCTGTCCCTGAAGCGCGGCATCGAGAAGGCCGTGGAGGCCGTCACCTCCGAGCTGCTCTCCGCCGCCCGCGAGATCGAGACCAAGGACCAGATCGCGGCCACCGCCTCGATCTCCGCCGCGGACAAGCAGATCGGCTCCCTCATCGCCGAGGCCCTGGACAAGGTCGGCAAGGAGGGCGTCATCACCGTCGAGGAGTCCAACACCTTCGGCCTCGAGCTCGAGCTCACCGAGGGCATGCGCTTCGACAAGGGCTACATCTCCGGTTACTTCGTGACCGACGCGGACCGCCAGGAGGCCGTCCTCGAGGATCCCTACATCCTCATCGTCAACTCGAAGATCTCCTCCGTGAAGGACATGGTGGCGATCCTCGAGAAGGTCATGCAGTCGGGCAAGCCGCTGCTGATCATCGCCGAAGACGTCGAGGGCGAGGCCCTGGCCACCCTCGTGGTCAACAAGATCCGCGGCACCTTCAAGTCCGTGGCCGTGAAGGCCCCGGGCTTCGGTGACCGCCGCAAGGCCATGCTCGCCGACATCGCCATCCTCACCGGCGGCCAGGTCATCTCCTCCGAGGTGGGCCTGTCCCTGGAGAACGCGACCCTCGACCTGCTGGGCACCGCCCGCAAGGTGGTCGTCACCAAGGACGAGACCACCATCGTGGAGGGTGGCGGCGACGCCGAGCAGATCGCCGGCCGCGTGGCCCAGATCCGCTCCGAGATCGAGAACACCGACTCGGACTACGATCGCGAGAAGCTGCAGGAGCGCCTCGCCAAGCTGGCCGGCGGCGTGGCCGTCATCAAGGCCGGCGCGGCCACCGAGGTGGAGCTCAAGGAGCGCAAGCACCGCATCGAGGACGCCGTGCGCAACGCCAAGGCCGCCGTGGAGGAGGGCATCGTCGCCGGCGGCGGCGTGGCCCTGATCCAGGCCGGCGCCAAGGCGTTCGGCGGCCTGCAGCTCGAGGGCGACGAGGCCACCGGCGCGAACATCGTGAAGGTCGCCATCGAGGCCCCGCTGAAGCAGATCGCCTTCAACGCCGGCCTGGAGCCCGGCGTCGTGGCGGACAAGGTCAAGACCCTCGACGACGGCCACGGCCTGAACGCCGCCACCGGCGAGTACGAGGACCTGCTGGCCGCCGGCATCAACGACCCGGTGAAGGTGACCCGCTCGGCCCTGCAGAACGCCGCGTCCATCGCGGGCCTGTTCCTGACCACCGAGGCCGTCGTCGCGGACAAGCCCGAGAAGGCCGCCGCCGGCGCCGAGGGCATGGACCCGATGGGCGGCATGGGCGGCATGGGCGGCATGATGTGATCAGCCGCTGAGCCGGCCCGGCCCGTTCGGGCGCCCAGCCTGCGAGGCCCGTCTCCCCGTCCGGGGAGGCGGGCCTCGCCGCGTCCGGGGCCAGCACCGGGGCGCCCCGCTCAGGCCGACAGCGCGGCTCGTTCCGCCGCCAGGTTGCGGCGGGCGGCGGCCTCCCAGCGTGCTCGGCCGGGCGCGGTCCGATACAGCCGCCCGGCGTCCAGCAGGGCGTCCAGCACCGCGCCGCGACCGCGGGCCCAGTCCGCGTCGGACACGTGCGCGTAGTCCCGCCGCACCGCGGCCACGTAGCGGGCGTAGGCCTCGGGGGAGCGGCCGAGGACCTCGAGGTCCGCGTCCGAGAGCACCGCCCCGGCCGCGTCGTGCGGGGCGGGGTCGTGGGCGGCGGTGAGCAGCACGAGGCGTGCCACCTCGTCGACGACGTCGGCCGGCACGGCCAGCCGCGGATCGGTGAGCACGTCCCGGGCCAGGGCGGCCGAGTCCGCCTCGTCCTGGCCGGCGGGCGCGGTGGGGTCCCCGGCGTAGACGGCGTCGTGGAACCACGCGGCCAGGCGGACCGCACGCGGATCCGGCCCGGTCTCCGCCCCCGCCCGCTCGAGCAGGTCCACGGACTCGAGCACCGCGAGCAGGTGGGCCGGGTCGTGGTAGTGCCGATGCGGCTCCGCCCAGCGGGCCAGCAGGTCGCGTCCCGCCGTCGTCACCGCATCCGGGCTCGCCGCCGTGCCCTCGAACAGCCGCGCCCAGCGCCGGGCGAGGACGACGTCCCGCTTCTCGGCGCGGCTCCGGGCGGGCACGCGCAGCCCCGAGGCGGCGAGCCGACGCACCAGCTCCCGTCCGGTGACGGGCACCGCCCCGCGGGCCACGAGCTCGGCACGTCGGTGCGCGGGCACGTCGTAGTGGTCCCGGTCGAAGGCCCGCTCCGAGAGCCCTGCTGCCCGCGCGAACGCGTGGAGCTCCTCGAGGGAGGCGTCGGAGACGAGGTGGGAGAACACGGTGCCGTGGGCGGGCCACGCGGGCGGGTCGATCAGGACGGTCATGCCTCCACTCTAGGAAGCACGGACCGGGGGGGGGGGG
>NZ_JBHNYP010000040.1:0-11824 GCF_054960655.1 Micrococcus sp. PSi08
GCAGCCCCGGGCGGACGGTCGGCTTCCGCGTGTTCTCGCGGATTCCTCGATGGCGTCCGACTCGGTTTGGCACTCCCGCGCCAAGACCGTCGATCGTGACGTGCACCACGCGTCAGGGCGTGACCGTCGAGTCCGGGTGCGGCTGGAGCCACAGGGTGGTCAGCGCCGGCACGTTCACCGTGACGTGGGCAGGCTGGCCCTGCCACTGGCCCTCATGGGCAGCGATCACCTCGGACTGGCCGGTCTGCTCCCGCCAGCCGTCACCGTGGAAGTCGGTTGAGTCCGTGTCCAGCACCACCGTCCACTCCCCCGCGGACGGCACCCCCACGCGCAACCCCTGACGCGGCGACCCCGAGAGGTTGGTGATGCACAGCAGCGGGGCGCCGCCCGGTTCGGCGGCCGGGGCCGCGTCGCCGTCGTCGTCGATCCGCGGCTCCGGCACCACCTGCGCCGCGGGCATGCGGAGGAACACGAGCGTGTTGCCGTCGGCGTCGCCGCCGTCCACCCACGCGAATCCCTCCGGGCTGTGGTCCAGCGACCACAGCGCCGGCTTGCTGCGGTAGAGCGCGTTGAGCTCCCGGATCGTCAGCTGGACCCCGCGGTGCGCCTCGTCCCACGAGACGGGCCAGTCCAGGCCCTCGCCCTCGGACCACTCGCTCGGCTGCGCGTACTCCCCGCCCATGAACAGCAGCTGCTTGCCGGGGTGCGCCCACATGTACCCGTAGTAGGCGCGCAGGGTGGCCAGCTGCTGCCGGCGGTCGCCCGGGATGCGGCTCAGCAGGGAGCCCTTGCCGTGGACGACCTCGTCGTGGGACAGCGGCAGCACGTAGTTCTCCGAGTAGGCGTACACCATGGAGAACGTCCACTGCCCGTGGTGCCACCGGCGGTTGACCGGGTCCTGGGACAGGTAGGCCAGGGTGTCGTGCATCCAGCCCATGTTCCACTTCTTGCCGAAGCCGAGACCGCCCGCGTCCACGGGAGCGGTCACCCCGGAGAAGGCCGTGGACTCCTCCGCGATCATGTGGACGCCGGGGTGCAGGCGGTACACGGTCATGTTGACCTCGCGCAGGAAGTCGATGGCCTCGAGGTTGTGGTTGCCGCCGTGCACGTTGGGCTCCCACTGCCCGTCCTCGCGCGAGTAGTCCAGGTAGAGCATCGAGGCGACGGCGTCCACGCGCAGCCCGTCGATGTGGAACTCGCCGAGCCAGTAGAGCGCGTTGGCCACGAGGAAGTTGCGGACCTCGGTGCGGCCGAAGTCGAACACGAGGGTGCCCCAGTCCGGATGCTCGCCCCGCCGCGGGTCCGGGTGCTCGTACAGGGCGGTCCCGTCGAAGCGCGCGAGCGCCCACTCGTCCTTCGGGAAGTGCGCCGGCACCCAGTCCACGATGACGCCGATCCCCGCCTGGTGGAGCGCGTCCACCAGGTGCTTGAACTCGTCCGGGGAGCCGAACCGGGAGGTGGGGGCGTAGTAGCCGGTCACCTGGTAACCCCAGGACCCGCCGAACGGATGCTCCGCGACCGGCAGGAACTCCACATGCGTGAACCCCAGCCACTGCACGTACTCCACGAGCTGCTCGGCCAGCTCGCGGTAGTCGAGCCCGGGCCGCCACGAGCCCAGGTGCACCTCGTAGATGCTCAGCGGGCGCTCGTGCGGGTCCGTGACGCGGCGGCGCTCCATCCAGGTGCGGTCCCCGAAGGCGTAGTCGGACTCCAGCACACGCGAGGCCGTGGCCGGGGGGACCTCCGTCCAGCGGGCCATCGGGTCCGCCTTCTGCCGCCAGAGCCCGTCCCGGCCGAGGATCTCGAACTTGTAGCGGTCGCCGTGACCGACGCCGGGCGCCAGCAGCTCCCACACGCCGGAGGAGCCGAGGGACCGCATGGCGTGGGTCCGGCCGTCCCAGCCGTTGTGGTCGCCCACCACGCGCACGGCCCGCGCGTTCGGCGCCCAGACCGCGAAGGCCGTGCCGACGGCCTCGTCGGCGGAGGTGCGGACCACGCGGGCGCCGAGCACCTCCCACAGCCGTTCGTGCCGGCCCTCCCCGATCAGGTGCAGGTCCAGCTCGCCGAGCGTGGGCAGGTGCCGGTACGCGTCGTCCTGCTCCTGGACGGGGCCGGTCGTGCCGTCCTCGGTCTCGTACGCCACCTCGACGCGGTAGTCGCCCGCGGCGGCCCCGGCCACGCGGGGCGTCGGGGCCACGCCCGCGAACACGCCGTCGTGCTCGTGCGTCAGCTCCACCCGCTGCCCGTCGCCGGCGCGGACCACCGTGACCGTGCGCGCCAGCGGGCGCAGCACGCGGTAGGTGACCGCGGCGCCGTCGGGATGCGGGTGGGCGCCCAGCACGGTGTGCGGATCGTGGTGCCGGCCCTGCGCGACGGCGGCCAGCACCTCCGGGTCCACGGCGAGCGGGGCGACGGCGGGGCGGGGGGCGGCGGACGGGGTCATGGCGATTCCTGTTCTGGGGACGGCGGGCGTCGGGAGCGGCTCAGCCGTTCCGGACGATCCGCAGGACGTGGGCGGGCTCGACGTGGGGGTCCAGGCGGACGTACGGGGTGCGGCCCCACCGCCAGCGCTGGCCGGTGAGCAGGTCCTCCACCTCGACGGCCCCGGACGCGTCGCGGTCCTCGGGGCGCAGACGCAGCGCCTCGAGGTCCAGGTCCAGGGTCGCCTCGGCAACGTCGTGCGGGTTCGTGGTGACGACGACGATCAGGGTGTCCTCCGCGGGACCGGCGTCGGTGACTGCCTCGGCGTCCCGGTGCGCACCCTCGGGGCGGGCCGAGCGCGTCTTCGAGAACACGAGCAGGTCCGGGTGGGTCGAGGCGTGCAGGGTCAGGTTCTGCAGGTCGCCCAGCGCCGGGTGCGCCGCGCGGATCTCATTGAGCCGGGTGAGGTACGGGGCGAGCGAGGCACCCGCGGCCTCCGCGCCCTCCCAGTCCCGGGGGCGGTACTCGTACTTCTCGTTGTCGATGTACTCCTCCGCGCCCGGCCGGGCCACGTGCTCGAACAGCTCGAACCCGGCGTAGACGCCCCACAGCGGGCTGGCCGTGGCGGCGACGACGGCGCGGATCCGGAACGCGCCCGGGCCGCCGTGCTGCAGGTACTCCGTGAGGATGTCCGGCGTGTTGACGAAGAGGTTGGGGCGGTAGAACGCCGGCGTCTCGTGCGAGATCTCCTGGAGGTACTCCGCAAGCTCCTCGGCGGTGTTCCGCCAGGTGAAGTACCCGTAGGACTGCTGGAACCCGACCTTGCCCAGGGCGTGCATCATCGCGGGACGGGTGAAGGCCTCGGCGAGGAACACGACGCGCGGCTCCTCGGCGCGGACCTTTGCGATCAGCCACTCCCAGAACCACAGGGGCTTGGTGTGCGGGTTGTCCACGCGGAAGATGTGCACGCCGCGGGCCACCCAGCCCCGCACCACGTCCAGCACCGCCTGGGCGAGGCCGTCCGGGTCGTTGTCGAAGTTCAGCGGGTAGATGTCCTGGTACTTCTTCGGCGGGTTCTCCGCGTACGCGATGGTGCCGTCCACGCGGGTGGTGAACCACTCCGGGTGCGCGGTGACCCACGGGTGGTCCGGGGAGCACTGCAGGGCCAGGTCCAGGGCCACTTCGAGGCCCTCGTCCGCGGCCGCGGCCACGAACGCCTCGAAGTCCTCGACGGTGCCCAGGTCCGGGTGCACGGCGTCGTGCCCGCCCTCGGGCCCGCCGATCGCCCACGGCGAGCCCGGGTCCTGCGGCCCGGCCGTCAGCGTGTTGTTCGGACCCTTGCGGTGCGTGGTGCCGATCGGGTGGATCGGCGGCAGGTAGGCCACCTGGAAGCCCATCCGGGCGACCGCCGGGAGCCGGCGGGCCGCCGTCGCGAAGGTGCCGGAGGACCACGTGCCGGAGGCCTCGTCGAAGCGGGCGCCCTCGGAGCGGGGGAAGAACTCGTACCAGGCACCGCGGCCGGCGAGCTCGCGCTGCACGTCCAGCGGGTAGAGCTCGGAGCTCGTGAGGTGCTCCCGCACGGGGCGGGCGTGGAGGACGGCGGACACCTCCGCCGACTCGGCGGAGGCCAGGCGCTGGGCCGGGATGAGCGACTCGTCCTCGAGGCCGCGAACGACCTCCTCGAACACGGCGCGGTCCTCGGCCGAGCGCTCCGCGTCCTCGGCGGCCCGGCGGAACAGGGCGGCGCCCTCGGCGAGCATCAGCTCCACGTCGACGCCGGCGGCGATCTTGACGGTGGCCGCGTGCTTCCACGTGCCCACCGGGTCGTCCCAGCCCTCGACCACGAACTGGTGCAGGCCCGGCTCGGCGGGCCGCAGCGTGGCCACGACCTCGTCCAGCCCGGGCCGGCCCGGACGCATCTGCACGCGCTGCACCTCGGCGCCGGCCGGGTCGAGCAGACGGACGGTGGCGCGCACGGAGTCGTGGCCCTCGCGGAACACGGTGGCGCGGACGGGGATGTCCTCACCGACCACGGCCTTCGCCGGGAACCGGCCGTCCAGCACGACGGGCTGCACGTCCGTCACCGGGATGCGCCCCGTGACGGTCTGGAGGCGGACATCGGCTGCGGTGGCGCTCTGGGTGTCGGGCTTCGCGGTGCTCACGCCACGACGCTACCCCGCGGCCGCGCCGGTGAGAACGGCCGGCCCGCCCGCCCGCCGTGGGGCGGAGGGGCGGGCCGGGGACACGGGGGCGCCGGACGGAGCGCTCAGGACAGCATGGTCTTGTCGTCCACGACGGCACCCTTGATCTTGGCGAACTCGGCCAACAGGTCCGCCGGGGTGCGCCCGGCCTTCTCCTGCTCGTCCAGCTCGAGGATGATCCGGCCGTCGTGCATCATGATCAGCCGGTTGCCGACCTCGAGGGCCTGGGACATGTTGTGCGTGACCATCAGCGTGGTGAGCCGGTGCTCGGCCACCACCTGCCGGGTCAGACGGGTCACCAGCTCCGCCCGGGACGGGTCCAGGGCGGCGGTGTGCTCGTCCAGCAGCAGGATCTTCGGGCCCGAGAACGTGGCCATGAGCAGGCTCAGCGCCTGACGCTGGCCGCCGGAGAGCAGCCCCACCTTGGCGGTGAGGCGGTTCTCCAGGCCGAGCTCGAGCTTCGTGAGCTCGTCGCGGAACGTGGCGCGCCGGGCGCGGGAGACGCCCCGCGAGAGCCCGCGGGCGTGCCCGCGTCGCCAGGCCAGGGCCATGTTCTCCTCGATCGTGAGGTTCGGTGCCGTGCCCGCCGTCGGGTCCTGGAACACCCGGCCGATCGAGGCCGCGCGGCGGTGGTCCGGCATGCGGGTGACGTCCTTGCCGCTTACGGCCACGGTGCCGGTGTCCGGGAGCAGCTTGCCGGCGATCGTGTTCAGGATCGTGGACTTGCCGGCGCCGTTGGAGCCGATCACGGTGACGAAGTCGCCCTCGGCCAGGTGCAGGTCGATGCCCTGCAGGGCGCGCCGCTCGTTGACGGTGTTCGGGAAGAAGGTCTTGGAGACCTGCGAGATCTCAAGCACGGGGGGCCTCCTCGGGGACGGATGCGGCGGGGGCGGCGCCGCCCGGCTCGCCGGTCAGGGGCATGCCGGCGGTGGCCGGTGCGGCGGCGGCCGGCCCCGGGGTCGCGGCCGTGCCCCGAGTGCGCAGGCTCAGGCGCTTGGCGAAGCCGAAGCGCGGCAGCAGCAGGGCCACGACGACGAGAGCCGCGGAGATCAGCTTCATGTCGTTCGGGCTCAGGCCCGCGTTGAGGGCGAACTGGATGATCAGGCGGTAGAGCACGGCGCCGACGATCACGGCGAGCGTCGCCCAGAAGACCGTGCGCTGGCCGAACACGGCCTGGCCCACGATCACGGACGCCAGGCCCACGAGGATGAGGCCGATGCCCATGGAGATGTCCGCGAAGCCCTGGTACATGGCCAGCAGGGAGCCGCCGAGGGCCACGAGGCCGTTGGAGATCATGAGGCCGAGGATCTTCATCCGGTCCGTGGAGACGCCGTACGAGCGGATCATCTCCTCGTTGTCACCGGTCGCCTGCAGGGCGAGGCCCAGGTCCGTGTGCAGGAACCAGTCGAGGATCAGCTTCACCACGAACACGCCGAGGAAGAGCACGAGGATCGAGCCCCAGTTCCGGGCCAGGCCCAGGTCGTCGAGCCACGTGAACAGGGTGTCCTGGCCGAGCAGGGGGATGTTGGCCTTGCCCATGATCCGCAGGTTGATCGAGTAGAGCGCGATCATCGTGAGGATGCCGGCGAGCAGGCCGTCGATCCGGCCCTTGGTGTGCAGCAGGCCGGTGACGAGGCCCGCGAGCGCGCCCGCCACGAAGGCGGCGAGCATGGCCAGGGGCACCGGCGTGCCGCCCGTGATGAGCACGGCGGCCGTGGCGGCGCCGGTGGTGAACGAGCCGTCCACCGTGAGGTCGGGGAAGTCGAGGATGCGGAAGGTCAGGTACACGCCGAGCGCGACGACGGCGTAGATCAGACCCAGTTCCACTGCGGTCAGCATGGGGTGGGTGCCTTTCGGGCGGTGCGAGGGGGACGGACGACGGCGGGCGGGGTGGGCCGGCCGTCGACGTGCTCCGCGGCGGCCCGGACCTCGTGGTCCGGGCCGCCGCGGAGGCGGGTCAGGCGCGGGATCAGCCCTCGACGAGCTGGTCGGCCCTGTCCGTGAGCTCGGCGGGGATCTCGACGCCGTAGGCCTCGGCGGCCTTCGGGTTCAGCACGAGCTGCAGGTTGGCCGGGTCGGCGTAGCCCACGGGCAGCTCGGCCGGCTTCGCGCCGTCCTTGAGGATCTTCACGGCCATCTCGCCGGCCTGCTTGCCGTGCGCCTCGTAGTCGATGCCGTACGTGCCCAGGGCGCCGCGCTCGACGGAGTCGATGTCCGCCGAGATGACGGGGATGCGCTGCTCCTTGCCGTAGCCCACCACGGTCTCCAGCGCCGAGACGACGGCGTTGTCCGTGGGCACGTAGATGCCGTCCACGCCGGACAGGGACTGCACGCCCTGCTGGACCTCGGACGAGTTGGTGATGGTGGCCTCCTTGACCTCGAGGCCCAGCTCCTTGCCGGCCTCCTTGGCCTGGCCCACCTGGACCTTGGAGTTGGCCTCGCCGGAGTTGTAGACGATGCCGACGGTCGTGGCGTCCGGCTTCACGTCCTTGAGCAGCTGCAGCTGCTCCTTGACCGGGTTGCGGTCCGAGACGCCGGTGACGTTGCCGCCCGGGGCCTCGTCCGAGGCCACGAGCTCAGCGCCCTTCGGGTCGGTGACCGCCATGAACACGACCGGCTTGTCCTTCACGGCCGAGGCGGTGCCCTGCGCGGCGGGGGTCGCGATCGCGGCCACGAGGTCCACGTCCGCGTCGTTGGCGAAGGTGGAGGCGATGGAGGTGACGGTGGCCTGCTCGCCCTGGGCGTTCTGCTCCTCGAACGTCACGTCCAGGCCGGCGTCCTTGAACGCCTCCTTGAAGCCCTCGGCCGCACCGTCGAGCGCCGGGTGGGAGACGAGCTGGTTGATGCCCACGGTGTAGGAGCCGTCGCCGCCGGCGGCGGAGGACGAGCCGGAACCGCCGGAGCCGGAGTCGCCGCACGCCGTGAGCCCGAAGGCGGCGACGGCGAGGGCGGCGGTGAGGGGGAGGGAGCGGTGCTTCATGAGACGGACCTCGTTCTGATGGTGCGGTGCGGGATGCGCTCGCCGACGGGGGCCCGTCGGACACAGTGCAGACACTGTGCGCGGTGACACGCATCACGGGCAAGACGTGCGCGCATTCACGCGACATCCTGCCATGTGATCGGCGTCACCGTGGACAGTCTGCCCCCGTCGGCGCCGTGCGCGACACCCGCGTCCCGCCCGGCCGTCATCCCGGGCGGGACGCCGTGGAGGTCAGCGCCCGCCGGCGCGCTGCACCGAGATCTCGTACAGGGAGATGCCCACCGCCATCGAGGCGTTGAGGGACTCCATCGTCGAGTCGATCGGGATGGACACGATCTGCTGGCAGTGCTCCCGCACCATGCGGGACAGACCCTTGCCCTCGGCCCCCACCACGAGCACGAGCGGCTCCGTGGCCAGGGCGAGCCCGGGCAGGGAGACGTCCCCGCCGCCGTCGAGGCCCAGCACGAAGTAGCCGGCCCTGTGCAGGTCGACGAGGGTGGTGTTCAGGTTGCCGGCCTGGGCCACGGGCACCCGCGCGGCCGCGCCGGCCGAGGTGCGCCAGGCGGTGGCGGTCACGCCGACGGAGCGGCGCTCGGGCACGATCACGCCGTCCGCGTCGAACGCGGAGCCGGCCCGGATGATGGCGCCGAGGTTGCGGGGGTCGGTGATGCCGTCGAGCGCGATCAGCAGCGGCGGGGTCCGCAGGTGCCCCTTCTCGTGCTTCGCGAGCGCGTCGAGGGCCAGGGCCGTGGCGTCCGCGTACTCATAGGGCGGGATCTGCAGCACGATGCCCTGGTGCACGGCCTCGCCGGAGAGGCGGTCCAGCTCCGGCTTGGTGTTCTCCAGGACCGGCACGCCCTGCTCGAGGCAGAGGCGCAGGGCCTCCTTGACGCGGTCGTCCATCTCGATGCGCACGGCCACGTGCAGCGCCTTGGCCGGGATGCCCGCGCGCAGCGCCTCGAGCACGGGGTTGCGACCGGAGACCGTCTCGTCCGTGAGCTTCACGCGGCCGCGGACCTGGTCCTTCACGGGGCCGCGCTTGGCGGCCGAGCGCTCGGCCAGCTGCTTGGCGCGGTGTGCCTTGTGGTAGACCCGGTCCTCGGCCTTGGGGGTGGGTCCGCGGCCCTCGAGCGCCTTGCGGCCGTGGCCGCCGGTGCCCTTCATGGGGCCCTTCTTGCCCTTGGGCTTGCGGGATCCGCCGGAGCGGGGGGCGGTGGACATGGCGGGACTCCTGCGTGCCGGGGACGGGGGCGGCGGCACGCGGGGCGCCGCCGGATCGCCCTCCAGTCTAGGTGTCAGTCCGCCAGGCGCCATGTGGCGCCGTCGGCGCCGTCCTCCACCACGACGCCGGCCGCGGCCAGCGCGTCGCGGATGCGGTCCGCGGTGGCCCAGTCCTTGTCCGCGCGGGCCTGCGCCCGCGCCTCGATCTGCGAGCGGACGAGCGAGTCGAGGGCATCCGACACCGGGCCGGCCGCGGCGTCGTCGCCCTCGGGCACGTCGTCCAGGCCCAGCACCGCGGTCATGGCCTCCACCTCGGCCAGGCGCGCGGCCGCGGCGTCGAGGTCCTGCCCGGCCAGCGCCGAGTTGCCGGCGCGGACGGCCTCGTGCAGGGCCGCGAGCGCCTGGGGCACGTTGAGGTCGTCCTCCATGGCGGTGCGGAAGGCGGCGGGCACGCGGTCCGCGAGCGCCCCGTCGGGGGCGGGCGGGACGGCGCCGGCGGCGCGGGCGCGGGCCGTGAAGCCCTCGATGCGCTCGACGGCGGCCTCGGCCTCGTCGAGGGCGCCGGGCCGGTAGTCGAGCTGGGAGCGGTAGTGGGCCTGCCCCAGGAAGTAGCGCACCGCCGTCGGGCGGGCCATGCCGAGCATCTCCTCGGGGGAGATCGTGTTGCCCACGGACTTGGACATCTTCTCCCCGCCGTAGGTGACGAGCCCGTTGTGCAGCCAGAAGCGGGCGAAGCCGTCACCGGCGGCCGCAGACTGGGCCAGCTCGTTCTCGTGGTGCGGGAACCGCAGATCCAGGCCGCCGCCGTGGATGTCGAACTCGGTGCCGAGGTACTTCGTGGACATGGCCGAGCACTCCAGATGCCATCCGGGGCGGCCGGCCCCCCAGGGCGACTCCCACACGGCGGTGGCGGGTTCGCCGGGCTTGGCGCCCTTCCACAGGGCGAAGTCGCGGGGGTCGCGCTTGCCGCGCGGGTCGGCGTCGGGCGCGTCCTGCATGTCCTCCACGCGCTGGCGGGTGAGCTCGCCGTAGCGCTCCCACGACCGGACGTCGAAGTAGACGTCGCCCGAGCCGTCCTGCGCGGGGTAGGCGTGGCCGCGCTCCATCAGGCGCTCGATGAGCGCGAACATCTCGGGCACGTGGCCGGTGGCGCGCGGCTCGTAGGTGGGACGGCGGACGCCGAGGGCGAGGTAGGCGGCGTCGAACGCCTTCTCGAACCGATAGGCCAGGGCCCACCACGGCTCGCGGGCCGGGTAGAGGTCCGAGGCCTCGAAGCCGGCCTCGTGGGAGGCGGCCGAGCGCTCGAGGATCTTGTCGTCGATGTCCGTCACGTTCCGCACCGAGGTGACGCGCAGCCCGGTGGCCTCGAGCCAGCGGATGAGGATGTCGAACACGATCGCGCTGCGCACGTGGCCCACGTGCGGCATGCCCTGCACCGTGGCCCCGCAGTAGTACACCGACGCCTCGCCGGGCACGAGGGGCTCGAAGTCCCGGATCTGCGCGGTGCGGGTGTCGTAGAAGCGCTGGGCCATGGGGGCGCGGTCCTTCCGGAGGGGCGGGGTCCTGACGGGGCTCTGCCAGCCTAGTCGGTGCGCCGGCGCGGGCTCAGGCCGCGGGGACGACGAGCGCGGTCGCGATCCCGACCAGCCCCTCCCTGCGCCCGATGAACCCCAACCGGTCCGTGGTGGCGGCGGAGACGGACACGGGGGCCCCGCCGAGGGCGGCGGACAGGGCGGCCTCCATCTCCGCGCGGCGCGTGCCCACCTTGGGCCGGGGGGCGACCACCTGGACCGCCACGTTCCCGACGGCGAGGCCGGCCTCCGTCAGCAGACGCAGCACTTCGCGGAGCATGTCCGCGCCGGAGGCGTCCGCCATCTCGGGCCGGTCGACGCCGAAGACGGCCCCGAGGTCGCCGAGGCCGGCGGCGGAGAGCAGGGCGTTGCACGCCGCGTGGGCGGCCACGTCCCCGTCCGAGGTCGCGGCCACGCCCCGCTCGCCGGGCCAGTGGATGCCGCCGAGCCACAGGGGCCGGGGGGCGTCCTCGGGTGCCCACGCGTGCACGTCGGTGCCGATCCCCACGCGCGGCAGGGGGGCGGGCGCGGCGGCGGGGCGGGCGGGCTGGTCCATGGGGGCCTCCTCCTGGGGGGCGCGGCGGGCGAGTTCGAGGCGGGCGAGGTCGAGGTCGGCGGGGGCGGTGACCTTGAACGCGGCCGGATCGCCGGGCACCACCACGACCTCGTGCCCCGCGGCCTCCATGACCATCGCGTCGTCGGTGAGCGCCGCGGCGTCGAGCGTGAGGTCCGTGCGCACGGCCTCGTGGGCCGCCAGCAGGGTGTCCAGGTCGAAGCCCTGCGGCGTCTGGATCGCGCGCAGTGCGGCGCGGGCCGGCGTGGCCGCGACGACGTCGGTGCCGCCCCGTCCGGGGGTGACCTGCTTGACGGTGTCCGTCAGCGGCAGGCCCGGGACCGCGGCGACCGCGCCGGTCTCGAGCGCCGCCGTGACGGCCCCGAACACGCTCGGCGGGGTCAGCGCGCGGGCCGCGTCGTGGACGAGGACCCGGCGGGGCGCCCCCGCCGGGGCGAGGTCGGCCAGAGCGCGGGAGGCCGCGGCGAGTCCGGCGCGGACCGAGTCCGCGCGCTCGGCGCCGCCGGGCACGCAGTGCACGGGCACGTCCAGGCGCGGGCCGGCGTCGACCTCGGCGGCCACGCGGCCGGCATCGGCCTCCGCCGGCGGGGTGAGCACCACGACGGCGTCGAGGGCGAGCCCGGCGGCGCGTGCGGCGGCGACGGACGCCAGGCAGTGGTGCAGGAGGGTGCGGCCGTCCGCGAGGGGGGCGAGGGCCTTGGGCAGCCCGGCGCCGAGGCGGGTGCCGGCGCCGGCGGCGGCGATCACGAGGGCGGTGGGCATGGCCTCATCCTAGGGAGCGCGCCGGGGTCCGTGGCCCGGGACCCCCTCCGGCGGCGCCGGACGGGCCGGGGGCGAGACAGGGGTGGGGGGGGGG
>NZ_JBHNYP010000041.1:0-11388 GCF_054960655.1 Micrococcus sp. PSi08
CTCCGCCGGGTAAGCGGGATGGTCGAGCAGGGTCAAGATGATCCGGGATCGAGTGGGGTCGGCCAGTGCACGACCCAGGCGGTTCATCACGTCGAGACGCGAAGCAATAGTCATCATGGACTGAACTATACAACGCGCACTGAATACTCGGTCACAGGCGTCAGCCCAGATGGCATGCCCGTAAGGGGATCCAGGACCGGGCCCCGAAGGCGGCGGCCAGCCCGGCCAGGTACAGGGCCAGGGCGAGGGCGGCGGTGGTGGCGGTCATGCGGGTCCCCTCGGGATCGTGCGCTGTGCTCCCCGACCCCGACGGGGGTCAGTGGTGGGTGGGGTGTTCGTGATGGGCGTGGGCGGCGGGTTCGAGTTGGAAGGTGGAGTGGTCGACCCCGACGTCGAAGTGCTCGGCGACGCAGTGCTGGAGCTGGTCCAGGATCTGAGGGGCGTGCCCGTCGTGGAAGCAGGAGTCCTCCACGACGATGTGGGCGCTGAGCACGGGCACCCCGGTGGCGATCTGGGAGGCGTGCAGGTCGTGCACGGACACCACGTGCGGCAGCGCCTGGAGGTGAGTCCGCACTTCGGCCAGATCCAGGCCTCGGGGGGTGGATTCGAGCAGGATCCGGGTGGTCTCGCCCAGGATCTTCAGGGTGCGCGGGACGATGAGCACGGCGATGAGCATCCCGGCCACGGCATCGGCCCGGGTCCAGCCGGTGGCGGCGATGACCAGGGCGCTGGCGATCACCGCGACCGAGCCCAGCGCGTCGTTGAGGACCTCCAGGAACGCGGCGCGCATGTTCAGGTTGGCCCCGCGGCCGGAGCCGAGCACGGCCAGCGAGGCGAGGTTGCCGACCAGGCCCAGGATCCCGAAGGCCAGCAGGGGCCCGGAGGCGACCTCGGGTGGGGCGAACAGGCGCTGCAGGCCCTCGATGAAGGCGTAGGTGCCCACGGCCAGCAGGACCGCGGCCTGGGCCAGGGCGGCCAGCACCTCGGCCCGCAGGAACCCCCAGGTGCGCCGGGTGGTGGGCGGGCGGGCCATCAGGGTGGCCGCCAGCAGGGCCATCAACAGCCCGCCGGCGTCGGTGAGCATGTGCGCGGCGTCCACCAGCAGGGCCAGGCTGCCGGTGAGCACCGCGCCGACCACCTCGGCCAGCAGCACCGCCGTGGTGATGCCGAAGGCGATCGCCAGCCGCCCGCGGTGCCCCGTCGGGGCATGGTGGTGGGATCCCATGACCGGGACCTCCTTTCCGGGGGAAGCGGTAGGCGTCAGTGCCCGGCGTCGTGCGGGAGGGCGCCGGTCGCAGCGGGGCCGGAGTGCGGGCAGAGCTCGACGGCGTGCCCGGTGACCGTCAGCAGCCGTTCGGCGGCGGCCAACACCTCCAGCAGCTCGGGTTCGGCGGCCAGGGAGTACAGCGAGGCCCGGCCCACCGGCCGGGAGGACACCAGTCCGCAGCCGGTCAGGCAGGCCAGGTGCGCGCTGACCGTGGACTGGGCCAGCCCGAGGTGCTCAGTCAGCTCGCGCACCTTGTGCTCCCCGGTGGCCAGGTGGCGCAGGATCGCCAGCCGGGTGGGGTCGGAGAACCCGTGGAACAGGGCCGCGGCCGGCCCCAGGCCCGCCGTCGGGGACACCCCCGGCTCTTTAATCATCGTCATGTGACGATGATAGCGCCTGTTGTCGATAGTGACGAGGTGGTGCCCCCGGGCGCGGTCAGAGGCCGGTGAAGGCGGGCAGGAACTGGACGAAGACGGAGCCGGCGACGGCGACGTAGGCGACGGCGATGAGGGTCCCGGCCCAGCCGGTCGCGAACCGGACCACCCCGGGCGGGGCGGGGATCACGCCGTGGGCCAGGTTGCGGGCGGTGAGCAGGATGAACAGCGGGATCATGGCCGCCCAGACGATCATGCAGTACAGGCACAGGATGTAGATCTCGTACAGGGCCTGGAACCACAGCCAGGCCACGAACCCCATCCCCAGGGTGACCCCGGCCTGCAACCCGGCCCAGTACCCGCGGCCGGGCCGGGCCCCGGAGAGCACCACCATCGCGGTGGCGATCACCACGGCGAAGGCCACGATCCCGATCAGCGGGTTCGGGAAGCCGAACAGCTCGGACTGCCAGGTGCCCATCACCCGCCCGCAGGACACCCACGGGTTGATGTCACAGCTGGTGGTGTGACCGGGGTTCTCGTACAGGGCCAGGCGCTCGAGGACCAGGATCGCCGAGGCGACCCAGCCGACCACCCCGGTGACCAGCAGCACCACACCGAACGGGCGGTGCCGGGCAGCCACCGGCATCCCCGCCTCCTCGGAGGCCGGCCCGGTGTCGACCCGGTGCTCGATGGGATGGTCCGTGGGGATCGTGGGGGTGGTCATGGGCGATTCGGCGCCGGGGGCAGGCGTGCGCACGGGGCGGCTCAGTTGCTCGCGGCCGCGTCGACCTCGGCGCGGAACTGCTCGAGCGTGTTCAGCGTGAGCACCTGCCCGTCCAGGAAGAAGGTCGGGGTGCCCTGCACGCCCAGGGCGACCCCGTCGGCCACGTCGGCCTCGATGCGGGCGCGGGTGGCCGGGTCGGCCACCGCCTTGTCGTAGGCGGTCATGTCCAGGCCCAGGTCCTCGGCGTAGCCGCGGAACACCGGGCTGCGGTCCTGACCGGTGTGGCTCCACTGCTCCTGGGTGTCGAACATCTTCTGGTACATCGCCTCGTACGCCCCCTGCTGGGCGGCGGCCTCCACGGCCACGGCCGCGGTCATCGAGTTCGGGTGCCCCGGCAGCGGGAAGTACCGGTGCACGAAGGTCACCGTGTCGGCGTACTCGGCACGCAGTTCCTCCACGACCGGGTGGGCGGCCTTGCAGCCCTCGCACTCGAAGTCCAGGAACTCCACCAGCACGGCCTTCTCGTTCGGGGCCTGGGAGAGCACCCGGCTGTCGGGGCGCACCACCGGTGCGGCCTCCGAGGCCGCGGTCTGGCCGGTCCCGGAAGACGCGGCCTGGCCGGCCTGCGCCGGGGCAGCCTCCGGGGTGGACGGGGCCCGGGCGGCGAAAAAGGCCACCACCCCGGCCAGCACCAGGGCAGCCAGCACGACCCAGACGATGATCTTGGCCCGGCGCTGCCGGTTCGGGGCGGAGGCGGCCTTGGCCGGGGTGGGGTCGGTGGAAGTCACGATCGGTCCAATCCGTGGGGTCGGGAGTCAGGGGCAGGGCAGGGAGGGTTAGACGGGGGTGGTGAAGGTGCCGGCGAGGTTCTGCAGCTGGTAGATCCACAGGGTCCAGATCCCGGTGACCATCAGGACCCCGACCAGCACCAGCAGGATCCCGCCGATGATATTAAAGGCCCGGATGTGGCGGCGGACGAAGCCCAGGGTGCGGGTGACCCAGTCCAGGCCCATCGCCACCAGGACGAAGGGGATCCCCAGCCCGAGGCAGTAGAGGAAACCCAGCAGGGCCCCGCGCCAGGGGTCCCCGGTGGTGGTGCTCAACGCCAGCACGGCACTGAGGGTGGGCCCCATGCACGGAGTCCACCCCAGGCCGAAGACCACTCCGAGCAGCGGGGCCCCGACGATCCCGGTCTTGGGTTGGAAGGACATCCGCCGGGTGTTCTGCAAGAAGGGCAGCCAGCCAATGAGGACCAGGCCCATCAGGACCACGAACACCCCCAGGGCCCGGATCAGCGCGTCCTGCCATTGCAGCAGCCACCCGCCGATCACCCCGAAGGCGGCCCCGTAGAAAGTGAAGACCGCGGCGAAGCCCAGGATGAACAGTCCCACCCCAGTCATCACCCGGCGCCGATTGTCCGCCCGCCGCGGGTCGGCCAGCCCGGAGACATAGCCCAGGTAGCCGGGCACCAGTGGAAGGATGCACGGGGAGAGGAAGGACACCAGTCCGGCGATCGCGGCGAGCGGCATCGCGACCAGCAGCGCCCCGGACTGGACCATCTCGGCGAAGAACCCACCCAGACTCATGCCCGCCCTCCCCGACCCCGGTAGGGGCGATACGGGCAGGCGCGGCGGCAACGGGCAGTCACGGAGAGTCCTCACAGGGTCAACGGGTCGGGGCCAGCCGGTCCGGGCGAAACCCCCGCAAGACACTACAGCACAGGCTGTATAGTTCACCGTATGCTGACGATTGCGACACGGTTAGACGTGATGAACCGGCTGGGTCGGGCGATGGCCGACCCCACCCGGTCCCGTATCCTGCTGAACCTGCTGGAGGGCCCCGGGTACCCGGCCGAACTGGCCCAGGCCCTGGGGCTGACCCGATCGAACGTGTCCAACCACCTGGCTTGCCTGCGGGACTGCGGGATCGTGGCCGCCGAACACCAGGGCCGCCGCACCCGGTACGCGATCGTCGATGCGCACCTGGCCCGGGCGCTGAGCGCCCTGCTCGAGGTGACCCTCGCCGTGGATGCCTCCGCCCCCTGCCTGGACCCGGGCTGCCCGGTGCCCGGGTGCTGCGACACGGGGCAGGTGGCCTCATGAGTTCGGCCTGCGGCTGCGAGGCCCCGACCCCCGGTGCACCCGAGGAGCCCGAAGAGCACCGGCCGTGGTGGCGGGATGCGGCCATCCTGCTCCCGGTGCTCTCCGGGGTGGCGTTTATCGCCGGGCTGGTCCTGGAATGGTCGGGGGCCGGTTTGGTGGCCACGGTGGTGTTCTGGGTCGGGCTGGTGCTGGGCGCCTGGACCTTCGTGCCCGGGGCGCTGCGCGGGCTGTTCACCCGGGGCCGGCTCGGGATCGGGCTGCTGATGACGATCAGCGCCATCGGCGCGGTGATCCTGGGCTACATCGAGGAGGCCGCCGCCCTGGCGTTCTTGTACTCCATCGCCGAGGCCCTGGAAGACAAGGCCATGGACCGGGCCCGGGCCGGGCTGCGCGCCCTGCTCAAGCTCGTGCCCGAGACCGCGACCATCCGCCAGGGTGGGGCCACGGTGCAGGTCGAGGCCAAGGACCTGCATCCCGGGCAGGTGCTCGTGGTCCGGCCCGGGGAACGCATCGCCACCGACGGGATCGTGCGTACCGGGCGCAGTTCCCTGGACACCTCGGCGATCACCGGCGAGTCCATCCCGGTCGAGGTCGGCCCGGGAGACACCGTCTCGGCCGGGTCGATCAACACCTCCGGGGCCCTGGAGATCGACGCCACCGCCGCCGGCACCGACAACTCCCTGACCACCATCGTGCACCTGGTCGAACAGGCCCAGACCGAGAAGGGCGCCCGGGCCCGCCTGGCCGACCGGATCGCGAAGCCCCTGGTGCCCGGGGTGCTCATCCTGGCCGTGCTCGTCGCGGCCCTCGGGTCCCTGCTCGGGGACCCGGAACTGTGGATCACCCGCGCCCTGGTGGTGTTGGTGGCCGCCTCGCCCTGCGCGCTGGCCATCGCGGTGCCGGTCACCGTGGTCTCGGCGATCGGCGCGGCCAGCCGGTTCGGGGTGGTCATCAAATCCGGGGCCGCCTTCGAGCGCCTCGGCGGGATCCGCCACCTGGCCGTGGACAAGACCGGGACCCTGACCCGCAACCAGCCCACCGTCACCGCCGTGCTCACCACCCCCGGCCTCACCGAGGACCAAGTGCTGGGCTGGGCCGCGGCACTGGAACAGCACAGCACCCACCCGTTGGCCGCGGCCATCACCGCCGCCACCCCGGACACGCCCGCGGCCGAGGGCGTCACCGAGACCGCCGGGCACGGGATCACCGGCCGCCTGGACGGGGCCACGATCACGGTCGGCAGCCCCCGCTGGCTGGCCCCCGGCCCCCTGGCGGCCCAGGTCCAGGGGCTGGAGGACCAGGGCATGACCGTGGTCATCATCCACCGCGACGGGGCGGTCGCCGGGGCCATCGGGGTCCGTGACGAACTGCGCCCTGAGGTCCCCACCGTCGTGACCACCCTGACCGGCCAGGGCATCGGCCTGACCATGCTCACCGGGGACAACGCCCGCACCGCCCGGGCGATCGCCGACCAGGCCGGCATCGACGACGTGCGCGCCGAGCTGCGCCCCGAGGACAAGGCCGCCGCCGTCGGTCAGCTGACCGGCACCCGGCCCACCGCGATGATCGGGGACGGCATCAACGACGCCCCCGCCCTGGCCGCCGCCGAGGTCGGCATCGCCATGGGCGCCACCGGCTCGGACGCGGCCATCGAGTCCGCGGACGTGGCCTTCACCGGTCACGATCTGCGCCTGATCCCCCAGGCCTTGGCCCACGCCCGCCGCGGCCGGGCCATCATGAACCAGAACATCGTCCTGTCGCTGCTGATCATCGGAGTGCTGCTGCCGTTGGCCATCACCGGCATGCTCGGCCTGGCCGCCGTGGTCCTGGTGCACGAGGTCGCCGAGGTCATCGTCATCGGCAACGGCCTGCGTGCGGCCACCACCCGACGCACCGCCCTGGAACCCCTCACCGACCGGCAAGCCCAACCCGCCACCACGGGATGAGCTCCTACCGTGCCTGCGGGACAGAGACGCCCAGGCCCGGTGAGACCCGACCTGTCCGGTCCATCCGGTACCTGCCAGCGATTTCACAGGTCGCGCCGGGGTCAGCAGATCCACTGAGGCGCCGGGAAACGGGCGCATCGCGAAAGGACACGAATGAACCACCGGCGCAGGTACCCCCTGGTGCTCTTGACCATTGCGACCGGGGCCGGCGTAGTGGTCCTGGACCAGGTGACCAAGTGGTGGGCGGAGAACAGCCTGTCCACGGGTGAGCGAGTCCCGGTCTTGGGTGACCTGCTCGGGCTTCAGTTGGCCTACAACCCCGGGGCGGCGTTCTCGTTGGGGGCCACCTCGACCTGGATCTTCACCGTCATCTCGGCGGTGGCGGTCGCCGCGGCGATCTGGTTCTCCCTCCGGGTCCGCACCGTGTCCTGGGCCCTTCTGGTCGGGTGCCTCGGCGGCGCGGTGACCTCCCACCTGGGCGACCGGCTCCTGCGCCCCCCGTCGTTCGGGCAAGGCCACGTGGTGGACTTCCTCGCATACGGGAACTGGTTCATCGGCAACGTCGCGGACATCTTCATCGTCGGCGGCGCAGCGGCCGCGGTCCTGCTGACCGCCACGAGCCCCGACCGGGACACCGCCGACACCCCGCAGTAAACGCCACCCGGACAACCCTGCCGCCTGCAGTGGCTGCAACCCCACGGCGCCAGCCCGCCGGCACCGGACGAGAGAACACGCTGGTCTTGGCGGGGGTGAGGCCGGTGTGACAGGTTGGTGGCATGCCTGGTGCGACGCCGATCGGCGATGAAGCAGAAGTGCCGACCCTGGGAGCGGTAGACCATCTCCGCGTTCTGACCCGGGTGCTCCTGGGCCCGGTGGTCAAGGGGCCGATCGTGCGCAGACCGGCAGCCGTCGGCCTGGCCGAACGCCTCGATGCCGATGCCGCCGGCGTCGCCGAAATGCAGCGCCTACGGTCCCGCTACGGCGCCGGCCCGGTCCAGCTGCGGATCCCCGGCCGCCGGATCGCGCTACTGCTGGATCCCGCTGATGTGCGCCGTGTTCTCAACGACAGCCCCACCCCCTTCTCGCCGGCCACGCTAGAAAAGCGCGGGGCGCTGAACCACTTCGAGCCGGCCGGCTCCCTCGTCTCGACCCCGCAGCAACGGCTCTCACGCCGACCGTTCAACGAGCAGATCCTAGAAACCCCGCGCCCCGTCCACAGTCATGCCGAGGCGATGAAGGCTGTCATCACCGAAGAGGTCTCCACGCTGGGCGGCCACGTGGACTTCACCGGCACCCTGGACTGGGAGTCCTTCGCGGTGATGTGGGCGCGCATGGTCCGGCGCATCGTGCTCGGCGCCAGCGCCCGCGACGACGACCAGGTCACCGACGACCTGCGCCGGTTGCGCGCCCGCGGCAACTTCTCCTACCTCATGCCGCAGAACCGCCGCCTGCGCGAGCGGTTCCTGCGCCGACTGCAGCACTACATCGAACTGGCCGAGCCCGGCAGTCTGGCCGCCCTGGTCGCGCAGACCCCGGCCCCCGACGAGGCCGTCCCCCACCAGCAGGTCCCGCAGTGGCTCTTCGCCTTCGACGCCGAGGCCTGGGCCACATTCCGGGCCCTGGCCCTGCTCACCAATCATCCAGGCGCCACCGGGACGGCACGCTCGGAGGTGGCCCACGCTCCCGATCTGCCGTTCCTGCGCGCCACCGTGCTGGAGTCCCTGCGGCTGTGGCCCACCACCCCCCTGATCCTGCGCGATAGCACCGCGACGACGCACTGGCGCAACGGGACCCTGCCGCCGGACACCGCGCTGGTCATCTACGCCCCGTTCTTCCACCGCGACGACCAGACCCTGCCCCAAGCCCACCGCTTCAGCCCCGAGCTGTGGCTTCAGGAGCGCGATGACAATGCCTGGCCGCTGGTGCCCTTCAGTGCCGGCCCCGGCATGTGCCCGGGCCGCAACGTGGTGCTGCTGACCTCGTCCCTGGTGCTGGGTGAATTGCTGCGCCAACACGACTTCACGGCCCAGGAACCGCTGGACACCGGCCAGCTGCCCGGCACGCTGAGCCCGTTCTCCTCGCACTTCACCGTGCGCCACGACTGAACTGGCACGTCGTCGAATCCCACCGCCCAGTGCCGGCGCCTGTGGTTCTTCGTCGGGCTTCAGTTCATCCCGTGAGAAGAACAAGGGCCGGCAGATCCGCTGCGGCGATCTGCCCGACCAGCGCCATCGAGTCGCGCGCCGCGGGTTCCTCCCGGCGGCGGGCCGACACGACGGGTCACCCGGCGGGAACCGGCACCGGCCGCCTTTGCGTTCCCCCTTCACCGACCGCAGGCCCGGCCGCCGGGGAAATACGCAGAGTGGACACCACCTCGTACCCCATGAGAGCGGCCGCCTCCAGGTCGGATTCGGCGGGGTGACCAGGGCGGGGTGTGCACGGGCTGCGCAGTTGCCAACGGCTTCGACAGTTACGGCCGGTCACGGAAGCGGGATGACCGCGCGGAACTTGCCACCCGGTGTGGGCTGTGGCGGCCCGTCGCCGCGGGCCACGGTGACGTGGCCGAGCCCGTGGTCCACCAGCAGGCGCCGGATCTCGGTGTGCACCGCTTGCCAGAGGCGTTCCGGGTCGGTTCCGGCCGAGAACTGCATCCGGACCTCGAGGTGTGTGGGGGCGGTGTGCACCAGTTGGACCAGCTCCACGCCGGGAACGCGGTCGACCCAGGCGGTCACGGTCAATGACGTGAGCACCACCGGCTCGCCGGCGGGAGTGTGGAAGGTGAGCAGGTCGGCGGTGCGGCCCCGCACCCGGATGGCGGGCAGCGGGTCCCCACACGGACAGGGATCGGGCCGGACGAAGACGGCGTCGCCGAGGTCGTAGCGCAGGATCGGCTGGACCTTGTTGGCGAGGTTGCTGAGCAAGGTGGTGTGCGAGGGTTGGCCGGGTGGGACCGGGCGGTGATCGGCGTCGACCGATTCCAGAAGCACCCAGTCGCTGTTGACGTGGAGCCACCCGTGCTGGCAGCTGTAGGTGAGGAAGGGGCACTCGGTGGCGGCGTAGCCCTGGCGGACCTTGGCGTTGAACGTCGCGGCGATCCTGTCGTACTCCCCCTCCGGCAGGGCCTCGGCGGAGAGCACGACCAGAGCCGGGTTGATGTGCAGACGGCCGGCGCGCTGCTCGGCGGCCAGTAGCGCGCCCATCGTGGCGTATGGGGCGAGGATGGCCGGGCGGAAGTCGTTGAGCCCGGCGACCAGCTGCGCCATGGGGGTGTGCACGCCGAACACCCCGATCCGGTCGCTGCCCCACCGGTTCTTGCGCAGCGCGGCGGCCGCGGCGGCGGAGGCGTAGTGGCCCCCGGTGGCGTTGACCATGGCGATGCGCCCGCCGCGGGCGAGCATCCGGAGCACATCGGCGGGAGTGAGCCACGTACCGAGTAACCGCGCCAACAGGGCGGTGGTCACCGCGAGGGACCGCTCGTCCCACAGGAAGATGCCCCGGGTGCCCGTGGTTCCGGAGGTGGTTCCCACCGTGTAGCGGCCGAGGAACTTCTCGCCCACCAGGGCAGGGTCCTCGACGAACGCCCGCGCGGCGGACAGGGTGACGGCCCGATCGGTCACCCAGTCATCGAAGTGGCGCATCAGCTCGGCCTTGCCCGTGACCGGCAACAGCACCGGATCCGTGAGCTGCTCGGGTAGGTGCTGGTAGAGCCGGCGATAGAAGGGCGACCGGGCACGGGCGAAGGAGACCATCTCGACAAGGCGCTCGTGCCGGCGCCGGTCGAGCCCCGCCCTGCCCTGGCGGTGGGCGGCGCGAGCATCGCACAGCAACCACAGGCGGCTTTCCGTCATGAACACTCCTTAGCGCTTTCATCAGCGGGACTCCGGTACGGGATCGCCGACCTCAGCCCCGCAGTCCGCGACCAGCGCGGGGAGGTCCAGAGTGAGCGCGAGGACGGCACACCACCAAGCGCGCCCGGCGGACCCCACCGCCACGGACGAAGGCGTTCCCAGCATGGCCTGTCCCCAACGCACCTGGCGGTCCTGGCCTTCCCCCCGATGGGGAGGCCGGATAGTGTCGGGGGCCCCGGCCCTGCAGATCGCCCATGCTGGAGATTGCCCATGCCCAAGATGTCCGGAATCGAAACGGCATTCTGCCGCAGTGCCCTCTGGGGACGTTTCGCCCGCGACATCATCGTGCCCTGGAGCCTTGGAGGGCAAGACCTCGGCGGCGACGTGCTCGAGCTTGGTGCTGGCAGCGGCCAGATGGCAGCAGCCCTGCTGCAGCGGTCCCCGGGGATGCGATTGACGCTGACCGACATCGATGAACGCATGGTCGCCACGGCACGCAGACGCTTCCCGACAAGCCCACGCCTGACGGTACAGCAGGCGGATTCCACGGCCCTTCCCTTCGCGGAATCTTCGTTCGACGTTGTGCTCAGCTTCCTGATGCTGCATCACGTGGTGAACTGGAAGGCGGCGGTAGCGGAAGCCGCTCGGGTGCTCAAGCCAGGGGGCATGCTGATCGGCTATGACCTGACGGCCTCCCCAACCGCCACATTGCTTCACCTGGTCGATCGATCACCTCACCAGCTCGTGGCCCCTGCCGACCTGGCTGCCACCGCGCGACATGTAGGCCTCGACGTCTCCATCCGTACCGGTTGGGCCGGCCACGTCATGCGATTCCTCGCACACAAGCACTAACTCCTACCGAGACTCGACAAGGCCAGCGGCGCCGCTTGGTGCCGAAGTCCAGGGAACACCCCTGCGACACCGGGTTGACGAACCTGGACTTCCTCGGGCCGGGCTTCTGCGCCATGGCCGCGGCGCTCGGTCCGCGGCCGAGCGTTCAGCGCTGCGGCCGGTCCGGATCCGCCTCCCGGCAGGGCTGGGCCTCACCGGTATGGTTCGCCGCTGCCCTACCCGGGGAGGCCGGCGTAGGAGTGCAGGCCCGGGAAGTAGATGTTGACGATGGTGAA
>NZ_JBHNYP010000042.1:0-11333 GCF_054960655.1 Micrococcus sp. PSi08
TGGCGGATACGAATCCAACCGCGGGTCGAATCGCGCGATAAGAAGTCGCCACCATGAACTCAACGATCCCCCTTCTTGGATGCACGCTCCTGCGCGCCGAGCGGAGCACCAAGTAATCGGATGGCCTCAGAACGCACCGCCCGTTCGAGGATGTCAGCCACGATCGCCAAGTGCTGGGGTTCGAATGAGCCTGAGCCGTGCGACAGTGTGTTTCGGGCTCTTGTGAGAGCAGTCTGGAGCGGGAGCGTTCCTTTACCGGTGTCTTCCTTGCGAACGGCCTTGATCAGTTCGGTCTTCGTGAGTTCCTCCGAGACCTTGTCCGGCAGTCGCTTCAGCAGATCTGCGAGCGCCGAGTCGAGGCCCTGCTGAGCCTCCCGACGGAAGTTCTTGTTGATGAATGTGAAGTCGGCCTTCTCGAGAACTTGCTGGGCACGCGCGAGTACGCCCTCCCGCTTGAGGCTGTACTTCTCTTTGTCCGCCTCATGCTTGGCGCGGTTTTCAAAGCCGTATGACCCCTCCAGCGCTTGGAGCAGAAGTAGGAACCTTGAGCGGGGATGTTGGTCAGTAGCCGTTGCCATTGCACCGTAGGTCTCAAAGAGGGGATGCCTAGTCGTGATCTGTCGCTGCCAGGCATGTAGCAGGTCGAGCAGGCTCAGGCCGTCGTTCGCAAGGTTGACCGCCGAACGAATCTCCTCAACCGCAGCGCGGGTTGAGTTGACGGGCAGGTGGGTGATGTCCCAGCCGAACACCTGGTCGCGGTGCGAGCGCGGGGCGGCCTCATCGACCACCGCGAGAAGGTACCGAAGCTCACGGGGAGCACCCGTCAGGAGTGAGATGAGCTGGCGGAGAGGGCGCACCCACTCAAGCCACCAATCGACAACCGTCAATGGCTCGTCCAAAGTGAGGCGCAAGACGGGGCCGAAGGCCATCCTGAACTCGTAGCCGTCGAGCGCCCGCACGCTGTAGTCGTAGCTGAAAGTCATCGACTGGCCACCGCCGCTCCAGGTGAACTTGGCGTCCTTGTCGACGGTGGCCTCCCAGACTGGCTCGTCGCCAGCCTTCATCGGCATTTTGACCCGAGAGATTGGTGCGACCCCCGCGACCGATTCCAGACCCTCGATCTGGAGCTCGATAGAGGCATACTTCCGATGTTCCGAGGTGTTGAATGCCTCAAGTGACAGCGCTGCGAAGGCTCCCACGGCTCGGCCGCTTCCTGGGAAGCTGTAGCTGAGTTCGCCGTTCATCAGGGCCACGTAGGCCCCGCTTGAGAGCCGGCCCGTGAGGACGTCGAAGGCGTGGCGCTGCGGAAACGAGGCGACTCCTGTCGCCTCTTCGGACACCCACTCGATCGGCAGATCGCCGTACAGGATCCCGGTTGGGTACTTCCCCTGCTCGACGGTCAGGAGTCCCGGGATCGCCAGGTGGCCACCTCTACGGTCGGGCACCTGCCAGGTGATGAGGTACTCGCCGGTCTCAAACGGCAGCTTGACTGCTGAGGTCTCCTTGGCTGGCCTCATCGCGATGCTCCGTTCGCACGCGCGAAGGCGGTCATCCGCCGAACAGCGGCAGGGAGAAGGCCGTCAACGTTCGTCTCACCCACAAGGCGGACCAGGTTCGCCCAGACCTGCCCGCGGACAGCTTGGACATCAAGGCTGTAGATCCTCGCCAGCGCCTGTTCGACGTCGTCGACGGAACCCGGCTGTCGCAGCGAAGTGGATGTGCGATCACCGGACGGATGGTCGGTCTCGGCAAGAATCCGCTCGAGCGGGATCAGTGAGACGTCAGACGGGTACTTCATTCCTGCGGCGTTGATCGAGAACCAGCAGTCGAGTTCGATCGCCCGCAACGTCTCGGCCTCGTTGCCGCGCCACCAGTGGAGCACAGCGCCCTTGATCGGCGTGCGCTCCAGCGCGCCAAGGACGCGGCCCGACGCACCTGAACTGTGGATAGAGGCGACGCGGGGAGTCCTCTGAAGCGCGCTAAGCACCGAGGCGAATACCTGCTCCTGATCCGCAATGGGCACCTTTGAGCGCCCGTCTAACCCGATCTCACTCACGAAGGCGGTCGACGCGAGCAACGAGCCAAACCTCGTTGCGTCGAAATCCTGCTGCGCCTGCGCGACGCCTGGATGGCAGCCCACGCCCCAGATCGTAACCTGATCGCGGCGACCCTTCACAGACTCGTACTCATCCAACGATCGAGTCGCCGCGAACACGACCGCGCCGAGCCGCTCGAGGTCGGCTGGGCGAGTCTTCGGGTTGATATGCGCATGCAGGTCGAGCGGGGGAAGTTGGGGTGCCATCAGAAGAGCCCCCGCAGTTCCTCAACTCCCCGCCGGGAGAGCGCGAGCGCGTCCTGCGCGGTGTATCCCTCCGGCAGTGACATCGCCATCACGTCGCGTGGCCGGATGCCCCGGTCTACGAAGTCACGGAGCGGCTCAACGATCGACTTCTGATGCACGAACGCGCTGTACCTACCGCTCGCGTCGTCTGCCAGGTAGGTGGTCGCATCGGGAATATCAGAGGCGATGAACGCTGCTCGGCGAACGAGACAGCCGAAGCAGACCCCGCAGGAGGATCCGGCTGGCGCGCCGCTATAGCGCCCATCGGTATGCGAGCAGGAGTTGGTGCTACTGAGGTAGGCCGAAGCAGCGTCGACGCCGACAGTATCCGCGACCCGGCGGAACATCTCGCCCTTGGTGAGAGCCTCGAAGGGATTCTCGATACGGCCATGTCCGCCTACGCTCAGCATCAGTGCAGATAGCTCACGCAGGAAGCGCGGATGGGTCGTGTGAGTCGAGAGGCTGCCACGACGGTCGGGGCCGAGTGGCGGGTTCAGCGAGGCGAACCCGTTCTCGGCGATCCAGAGTGTCGATCCAGCGCGCTCAGCGACGGCGAGCCCCAGCGCTAGGAAGAGCAGCGAGCGCGAGCGGGTCGATGTCTCGCTTCTAAAGGATGACCCGTCAAGGCGCTTCGACCTTCGATGAAGATGGAACTGGTGATGTACCTGCCGAAAGTCGGGCACCAGGTCGGCGATCGCACCAACGATGCGCTGCTGTACCGGCGAGATCGCGGTTGAACTGTAGTGCGATACCAGTGGTTGGGACTGGTTCTTTCCCAGTTCGACCGCAGTCAGCAGCGCCCCGGCGGCTGAATCCGCGCCGCCGCTCAGCAGCACCGTCCGGTCGTAGTGCTGCTCGTCGATCGGGAGGCCAGTCTCCTCGGCGGCCGGCGCCTGCGTGAAGCTGAATGTCCAGTAGTCACCGGAGAGGAACCCGACGGTTTGGGCTAACTGCTCGGCGTGGGATGTCCACACGGCGGGGTCGTCGACCTCCACAGTGAGATGAAAATCTCGATCGTTCCAGCTTGAGCCGCCCGCTTCGCGGAGTATGGAGCGATCCGATGCAAGGACTGCCAGCGCGATCCGGACGAGGTCGACGTTACGCGGGTTGACGGCACCAAGCCCAGCCAGGTGCGGATCGACACCGCCGGTGAAGGTCGTACGACCGTTGCGAGTCCACAGGAAGACCTCGTCGAAGCCGTTGGCCTGCTGGGCAAAGTCTGCGGTTGCTTCGGAGAGCGTGAGCAGTAGCCGTCTCATGACGCGACTCCGAAGATCGCCCCGATGTCACGGATCCCATTCTCAATGGCCTGGGCCATCTGCTGCTCCGTTGCGCCGTCCGGGCTCAGCGTCGCTTGGGCCGCGTACTCTGCCGCGACGTCACGAATCTGCCGTTCCAGGCTCCGCCGCTTCTCAAAGCTCGCGTCCTTGGCGTAGATCGTCGACGACACCTCGGTCAGAGCGGTCTCAGCGATCGTCGTTTCGATCGATTTCCTGACGACTTCTTCAGGCGTCGGCGGATGATCCGCGGGTTGCTCAAGGATCCACTCGACCACAATGGAGACGATGTCGCGTTCCTCGGCGTCAGCCAGCGTGCTATCGGCTTGGGACTCGAAGGCCGTCTCGACGATCTTGAGTCCAATCGCGACAGGGTCGCCGAGCGCTTGTAGCTGTTCGTAGTTGAGACCTGCCTCACGCAGGGCCTCGCTGTTGCCCGAAGAGTAGGCCAACGCCAGCCGGCCGGCGCGCCCAGCCGCGCGCGACACCCGCCCAACGGACCGCGTCGCGCCGCCTGACGAGCGGCCACCGCCTCCGCCTCTAGGACCACCACCGCCACCACCGCCGGGGCCGTCACTTCTCCCGCCACGTCCGCGCGAATTGAGCAGCACACGAAGCGCGGGCCGGAGATCTACCTTCGGTGACTGACCAGGGGTTCCTGGACGTGTTGGCTCCGTCTGCCCGTCGTCTCCGTTCGCGCCTCCAGCGTCGGAACCATCGGCGCCGCCTGGCTCACTTGCATCAAGCCATGCGGCGATGTTGTCGCGGAGATCGCCTGCGTCCTTCCCACCGCTGCCACCGAAAGAGCCGCTAGTTCCCATTGCCGCTCCATGCCTTCTCGACGATGCCTGCGGATTGCTGGAGCTGCTGGTCATCTGAGCCTGCCCGCCAAGCATCAAGTACCGGCCGATAGACCGTCTGATCAAGTGGACGCAACTTGATGATCGTCGCGGGCTCGACGCTTGCAGCGGGAAGGCCCCTCAGCGCCGCCACGACGCTCGGCTGTGTGGCCGGCTGCTGAGCAGCGAGGCGGAGCAGGCTCTCAACGGTGAACTTCTGCAAGGCAGGCTGGTCACGAGTACGGCGTCCGAGGTGGCTAACCAGGATCTGGGCGTCGCCCTCTGGCAGTAGCTTCAGGGTTTCGTCGGTAACGCCTGCGCGGTCGAGCTTCAGGCTCGACGTCAGGGCGACAGCAAGATCACGGAGTCGCTCGGGCATCTCAGTGTCGATTACCTCGATCTTGGCGAACGATGCCGCCAGGAAGAGATAGCCCGAAATGGCGGTGGCTTCGAGTGCGGGCGGAAGCTTCGCCCAGCGCCGGAGCGTGTCGCTGAAGTCGTCGTCGCGGGCGGACTCAGACTCGGGCTCCGGTACAGAGGCACTCTTCTTCGCGCGCGCCGCCTTCGGTGAGTCGTCCTCCGAGAGTTCGGGCGTTTCGCCCTCGCGCCCATCAACGCGACCATTGGCCGCAATGTCGAGCGCCTCAAGTTTGTCGCGTAGCTGATTCGATGCAAGCCACCCGAGCACAGTCTCGAAGTCGTCAGTGAGGATTCGCTCCAGCACCATGAGCTTGGCGACTTCATCGGGCTCCAACTCGAACCCACGACGCCGGGCGACCGACTGACGCACATTCAGATCGTTCAGGAACCGCTTGATCCGTCGCGGGTTGCCGTGGAACTTCTCGTAGAGGATCGGCGTGAGACGGGTGGCCGTAACGAGATGCTCCGCCACCGAACTGCCGTCCTCGATCTCCAGATCGTCCAGGCTGCCGCCGCCGATACGCAGTTCGTCACACTTGGCGACGAACGCCGCATAGGCCGTCTCATCATCACGGAACTCAGCCTTCGCGAGCAGCAGGAAGAGGTAGGCCTCGGTGTCGAACCGGCTGAGCGCGGGGAGCGGGATGGTCGTCTGGACGATCTTGTGCAGGTAGAGCTTGGCCGGGTCCTCATCCCCGTCCTTCGGAGCTGCTGTTCCGAGCTTTTGCCGGATCGCCTCGGCGACGCGGTCCTCATCAGCCGCGATCACGAAGGACATGCCCTTCGCCGAAAGGAACAGACGAATCGCTTCGAGTGACTCGACCACGGTATCGGGCAGGCAACGATCCAGATCGTCAACAAGCACCACGACACGCGAAAGATGGGCAAGAGCAGGGTCCGCCAACAGCGTTTCAAACTCTTCGCGGAAGGCAGCCATACCCTTCTGACTGTCGAGGCTCTCGGGCTCATCGCTAACCAGGCCGAAGACATCGTCAATCTTCGGTAGTTGCATCGTGATAGCGGTCTTGGCCGCCATTTTGACGGCCTTCGACCAGTTCACCTTGCGCACGAGACGCTTGAACGCGTCCAGGCCGGCCTTACCGACCGGGTCCTCATCGTTGAACTCGTTGCCGAGAGCACCCAGCACCTCAGCGATGAGGCTCTCCTTTGGCCCAATTGCGGGGTCATAGAGCCACGGCTGAGTCGGGATAACGAGCACCTTGCGATCGATATCCTCAGATCGCTCCGTGATCTCCGACTTGATCAGCTCGAGTACGCTGGTCTTGCCGCTGCCCCAGGCTCCAGAGAGGCCGATCGCAACTGGGTCCAGCCCATCGTCAAAGATTGCGTCCGCGGCGGTCTCTGCCACGGCACGAAACGCCAGTAGATCCTCGGTCGCTGGTTCGTCTGACCAGAGTGGATAGGAGGGGGTCATAGCGCGTCTCCATCTCCGCCACCGGCGGCTCCGCCGATAAGCAGCCCTGCCTTGTCGGTCGTGTAGTTGTAATCGACCGGCCCAATCGGTGCAGCATCGAAGTGGTGCTCGGCAAAGCGGATGCGCATGGCCTCGTCCCAGTCGAGGTCGTCGAGATTGCGGGTGTCCTTAGTCTCGCGGATGAGGTAGAGCCGCTGCGTGCCGTTCTCGTCGTAGACGATGGCCCAGTCCGGCGAGTACTCCCCCACAGGCGTGCGCACGCGGAAGCGGCGCGGCAGCTTGGTGAAGAGCTTGACGTGCTCGCGGTTGTTCTCGAGCTGTGCGGCGAAGGCACGCTCGACGTGACTGTCGTAGTCGACGTGGTCGTAGAGGTTCACGCCGCCCTCAGGCGCGGCGATGACGCCGTTCTTCGGATCGGGGTTGCCCGGCAGAGGCTGCGGCGGGTTCTTGGATTCGACTTCGAGGAAGACGACCTCGGCATCCCACCAGTCCGTCTCGTCGATGGGTTCGTAGCTGATACCGCGCACCATCTGTTCGATGGTCTCGATACGGATGGCGTTCGCCACGATGCGTGCCCAGCGGTCAGGATCATCGAGGACGTGCCGGGCGTAGTCGCGGTCGGGATAGTTCAGGATCTCGCGCACGATCCCAGCCAGGGTCGGGCGGGTGAGCTGGAGCGGGAACTTGCCGTACTGCAACTGATCCTCGATGAGCTGCACGACGTCGGGCAGCCGCTGGCCTGCAGCAACGATGCGCTCGCCGCGCGACTCTGCCACTGCAGAATCCGCAGTGACGACATGCCCCTCGTCGTCGTAGACGAGATCAGCGGACTGCACGACGTTGGCGCGGCGCTCGATGAACTCGAGGTCGGCCAGGTGTTCCGATGCTGCGAGCACGATGCGGAGTGCGTCCGGATCGACGGTGACGCGGTAGCGCGCCTTGTAGCGAATACGCTTCCACAGTTCAGCGAACTCGGGGCTCTCGAACAGGGCAGGGCGCCTGCGGACGACGACCTCATTGTCGGCGTTGTCGACCTCGGGGCCGGCCTCGCCGGAGCCACCACCAGAGGCGATGTATTCGGCATTCAAGCCGTCGCGGAACTCCGTGAAGGACTCGTCGACGATGAGCGTCAGCCTGTTGATCGCCGGGTCCATCACGCGGTGACCGTTCTGGTCCACCGGCAGACGCAGGCCACGGCCGATCTGCTGTCGACGCTCCAGCTCGGAGCGCGTGTGACGCAGGAACCCGACCTGGAAGACGTTCGGGTTATCCCAGCCCTCCTTGAGCGCAGAGTGGGAGAAGATGAACGCGCGCGGGTTGGCGCGGTCGAGAATGAGCTCCTTGTTCGCGATGATCTCCTGGTACGCCCGCGCCTCCAGCTCGGCGTCCGATGCACGCCCCGATGTGTCCTTCAGGATGCCCGTTTTGGTAGACGGGAAGTAGGCGACCCGCAGCTCGGCAGGGTCAGGCATCTCGCTCTCGGAATTGCCTGCCCGGAGCCACTCCTCACGGAACAGCTCGTCGAACATCGCAGGCAGCACCGCCTCGTCACCGGCGTAGTCAGCCACACGCTCGACGAAGAATAGCGACAGCACCTTGATGCCACGGTTCATCGAGTCGATCTGCCCCTGCCGAGCCAGGTGCGTTCGGATGGTATGGCGGATCTGATCACGCCAGACAGCCTCGGAATCCACGCCGGTCTCAGTCCCGGCCTGCACGACGAGCTTGTTCTCGAAGATCACCCGGTCGGGTTTACGTTCGATGCTCTCGACCACCAACCCGCGATACTGCGGCAGTTTGCCGGACTCCTCGAACAGGTCGGTGCCGTTCTGCAGCACCACCGGCACCCGCTTGCCACCGGCCTTGTGGATGACCGCCTCGGCCATCAGGCGCTTGCGGACGCTCCGAAGCTTGTCGAGGCGCACGTACGGCTTGCCATCCTCGCCGGCGACGATTCCCTTGACCGATACCCGCTTGACCAGACCAGCCTCGGCGGCCTGCTTCGGGCCGAGCCTGTGCACGAGGTTGAACGACTCCTTGTGCGTTGCGCTGTAGCGCAGCGCCACCAGCGGATTCAGTGTGGCAATCGCCTGACGGCGCAGCGGCGTCGCCATGTTCTGCGGCTCGTCAATCAGGACAACCGGACGAGCCTTCGCGATCTGCTGCACACCACTGAGCGAGTCTCCCCACAGCTGTGGCTGCTCAGCGCTCGCGTAGAGCGTGTTCTTCTCCGGCTTATCGAGCGCCTGCACGCCTGCCACCAGGAACTGCACCGTGCCCGACGGCTCGGTGAAGTCGCTCAGCGCCGAGTTCTCGCCCAAAACACCCCATGTGTACGGGACGCCGGGATACTTCAGCCGGAAGTGCTCCTCGGTCTGCTCGAACGTCTTGACCACGCCCGCACGAATCGCGATCGAGTGGACGAGGATGACGAACTTCCGCAGCCCATACAGCTCCGCCAAGCGCAGCGCCGTCGAGATGTAGACGTATGTCTTACCCGTACCGGTCTCCATCTCAACCGAGAAGTTCGGGAACTCCCGCTCTGCGCCCTCGAGATCTGTCTCCGTAAGCAGCTCAAGCTGCGCCTGCGGATCAACGGCCTCACGAGCCGTGATCATCGTCAGGTTGTCCGCGAGGACGGAGCGCTCCAGCGTGAAGCCTGCGTGCCCGTCCGCGCCAGGCGCCTGTCCAGCGAGCGCATCGCGCGGCGGCACGAGGGCACCCTCAAACAGGTCGACCACCGCGGAGACGGCGGCCGACTGGTGCGGCTGATCGTCAAAGCGAAACTTCACGAGGCACCCGCTCCAGAAGAATCAGCTTTGACTGCAACCGCGGCGCCAATGTCAGCGTCACCGAGTCCTCGGCCTGGTCACCACGAAGAATCAGGGTGTCGTCGTCGCTCAGTCCCAGCGCATCCGCTGTCGCCAGCGAGAACGCATCGAGCGAGATCAGGAGACGTCCTGTGGACGTATTGCCCACGGCAGGCGTGAACTCGTAGACGACCACGCCGTCCACCTCATGCGTCGTCACGCGCGTATCGAGCCTCGTTCCCGTGGCCTTGAGCGCCACCTCCCACGCAACGTCGAGCGGCTTCGCACCATCAACCACCGGAGCGCCCGCCGTGTGGTCGAGCACCTGCGTCAGGTAGCTCTGCCCGGTCATCTCCGGAAGCGCGAACAGCGGCTTGTCGATGACGAGGTTCGTCGGACGCGTGCGGAAGATCCGGAAGCCCAGCTGTGGCGCATCGAGCGTCTCCTGTTGCAGGGAGGCCGCCGCACGGCGCAGTCGCTCCGCCGTCACCTCGAAGATCGTCTCGTACCCGGCAGCCAGCGCGTTCTTGCCCGACTCCTCGGACGCATCAGGCTTCTCGGGCACCTGCACCAGAATCCAGTGCCGCGTCTTGCCGTCTTTCGGGTTCTGCTCCCACACTGCCTGGCCCGTCGAACCGGATCCCGCGAAGAAGTCAAGGATCAGGTCGCCGTCGTCGGTGATGGCGTGGAACAGGCGGGCGAGCACTTCCGTGTCCTTCGGGTAGTCGAACACGGTTGTTCCCATGAGCTTGTCTAGCGCCTTCGATGCGGCACGGCGATCCTTATAGAAGACGGACGCGGGTGCCCACTCCTCATGCTCATGCAAGTAGGACTTGAGCTGGAGGCGCCCGCCCTCCTTCTTGGGATAGACGATGCGATCGTCATCGGCGAACGCCTCCATCTTCTCCCGTCCGTAGGCCCAGCCATTCGCGTGCGGTTCGTGACCGCGGAATGTGTAGACGAGATTGGGCCTCGGGTTCGGGCTTCTTAGATCTGACGCGAAGTAGACACCTCGAGCATCAATCACGCGATAGTGCTTGTGCGCTTTTGCGGGGGCTTCGTCAGGCAGTGAGTTGTACCAGGCCTGTAGCGCCGCCGTTGCCGCCTCATAATCTGTACCGTGAACAGCGCGTAGCTCTTTGACCTTCCCGTAAATCTCGTCGAGACCGGCCTTGCGCTCACGCCAGCGCGCGTCCTGTTCGCGCAGATAGGTGTGGTCACGCGCGTAGGCCACCACGTAGTCGTGTCCAACGGAGATCTGACGAGCATCGTTCTTACGGCCGCCATTCCAGATGAAGTTGCCGACGAAGTTCTCTGCGCCAAATACGGCATCGAGCAGCAGCCGCAGGTGGTGGACCTCGTTGTCATCAATGGAAACGAGGATCACGCCGTCGCGGCGCAGCAGGTGACGCGCGAGCGCCAGACGCGGGAACATCATGGTCAGCCACGGCGCATGCTTGCGCCCGCCGGTCTCGATCCGGCTGGTCGTGGCGTTGCCCTGGTCATCAACCTGACCGGTCTCCTCGAGGTACTGCCGCTCGGGCACCGCGAAGTCGTCGTTGTAGGTGAACGTGTCGCCGGTGTTGTAGGGCGGGTCGATGTAGATCAGCTTGACGGCCCGCGAGTAGCCGTTCTTCAGGAGCTTGAGCACCTGCAGGTTGTCGCCCTCGATCAGGACATCACGAGCATCCGGCCAGCGCAGGGAAGCGTCCTCGTCGGGCACAAGCGTTGCTGTAGTGGGGACACGCGCGTCCTGGCGTGCTCGCTCGATCCCGGGCCAGGTGAAGGAGAAGGCAGGCTTGACCTCGCCGTCAAGGCCAAGCGCCCCGAGCAACGCATTACGATCAAGTTCCCCATCGAGGAAGGCACTGGGCACCAGGTCGCGGAGCTGGGCGAGCAACTCTTCGTGAGCGTTTCGGGTCTCGTCCGGCACCGACGGGGTCATCGGGCGACCTCCTGGCGATGGGCGTCACGGTTACACGTTGTGCTGCTGGGGCCGTGCGACCACCTGGTGCTGAACGTTGTCATGCTGCGCTGGTTCTCCTCCGCGCTGAGGCGCGTTTTGAGTTGTGCTCTCGGGGCATGTCCTACGCTACCGATGACCACTGACATTGTTAGGGTGCCGCGCCGGAGGCGGTGCCGCGAGGGGTCTCGCGACGGGGAGCCTGACCGGCTCGACCGGACGTTGCGATCTGTCCAGGTTCTCTCACG
>NZ_JBHNYP010000043.1:0-10981 GCF_054960655.1 Micrococcus sp. PSi08
TGAGGGGGGGGGGGCCGGGGGGGGGGCGGGGGCCCCCTCCCCTGCCGTGTGCTGCCCGTCAGCCCTCGAGCACCTTGTCCAGGCGGCCCTCGGCCTCCTCCTCGGTGACCTTCTTGGCCAGCGCCAGCTCGGACACGAGCACCTGGCGGGCCTTCGAGAGCATGCGCTTCTCGCCGGCGGACAGGCCGCGGTCCTGGTCGCGGCGCCACAGATCACGGACGACCTCGGCCACCTTGTTGACGTCGCCGCTGGCGAGCTTCTCCAGGTTCGCCTTGTAGCGGCGGGACCAGTTGGTCGGCTCCTCCACGTGCTCGGCGCGCAGGACCTCCATGACGTGCTCGAGCCCCTCCGCATCCACGACGTCACGCACGCCGACGAGGTCGACGTTCTCCGCAGGGACCTCGATGGTCAGGTCTCCCTGCGCCACCTTGAGCTTGAGGTACATCTTCTCCTCCCCCTTGATGGTGCGCATCTTGATCTCCTCGATCCGCGCAGCACCGTGGTGGGGGTAGACGACGGTCTCTCCGACCTCAAAAACCATGTTGTTGTGCCCCTTTCAGTCGTCTCAGTCTATCATGCGGCCTCGTCATGCCGCGCGTGCCGTCACATCTTCGGCCTCCGGATGTGATAGTGGACGACCCGGCGCCACAGGCCGGCCGGCGTCCCGGGATGCGGTAGCCTGACCTCGCAGGGCCCCTGCCTCGGGGCACCTGAGCACGTCATCGCACCTGAGGAGACCTCTGTGAAGAACGCATCCCGGCCCGCCCGGCGCCACCTCGCCGCAGGTGCGCTGGCCGCGGTCGCCCTGCTGGGCGCCACCGGCTGCTCCGCCTTCAGCCCGATCGCCACCGCCATCCAGTACTCCCCCTCGGACGGCATCAACGGCCAGGAGCAGGACTTCCTGAGCTACCGCAACCTCGCCCTCGTCGGCGACGGCGAGTCGGGTCCCGCCCGCCTGATCGGCACCGTGGAGAACACCTCCGGCCAGGACCAGACCTACACCTTCCAGGCCGAGGGCGGCAGCTCCGCGACCCTGAGGGTCCCCGCCGGCGAGAGCCGCAAGCTCGAGGACGACGCGAACACGACCGTCCTGGAGCGCGAGGGCGTGTGGGTCGGCGAGATCCTGCCCGTGACCGTCTCCGGCAACGGCGGCACCGCCGACCTGGCCGTCCCGCTGCTGAGCGCCACCCAGGAGCAGTACCGTGACCTGCTCCCCGAGGGCGTCGAGCCCGCAGACGAGGATCTCGTCGGGCACCTCCACGAGGAGACCCACCACTACGGCGAGGAGCACTGACCTCCGTCGGGCGCGCGCCCGGCACGCCACGGCCCCGGCCCCACCGCGAGGTGGAGCCGGGGCCATCGTCGTCCCGGGAGGAGCGCGCCGGTCAGGCCTCGAACTTGTAGCCCAGACCGCGCACCGTGACGAGGTAGCGGGGGCTCGAGGGGTCGGGCTCGATCTTGGAGCGCAGGCGCTTCACGTGCACGTCGAGGGTCTTGGTGTCCCCCACGTAGTCGGAGCCCCACACGCGGTCGATCAGCTGGCCGCGGGTGAGCACGCGCCCGGCGTTGCGCAGCAGCATCTCCAGCAGCTCGAACTCTTTGAGCGGCAGGGACACCTGCTCGCCGTCCACGGAGACGACGTGCCGCTCGACGTCCATGCGCACGGGGCCGGCGCTGATGGTCGCCGACATCGGCTCCTCCTGCTCCCCCTGACGGCGCAGCACGGCGCGGACGCGGGCCACCAGCTCACGCGAGGAGTACGGCTTGGTCACGTAGTCGTCCGCGCCGAGCTCGAGGCCGACGACCTTGTCGATCTCCGAGTCCTTCGCGGTCAGCATGATCACGGGGACGTTGGAGCGCTGGCGCACCTGACGGCACACCTCGGTGCCGGACATCCCCGGGAGCATCAGGTCCAGGAGGATCAGGTCCGCGCTGTCGCGCTCGAAGACGCTCAGCGCCTCGTTGCCGTCGGCGGCGACGGTGACCTCGAACCCCTCCTTCTCCAGGAGGTAGGACAGGGGGTCGCTGAACGACTCCTCGTCCTCCACGATCAGAATGCGGCTCATGCGCTCGTCTCCTTCCGGGTCGGGGGTGCGGCCGAGGCGGTCACCCGGTGACCGCGCCGCTCGGTGACGTGGGCGGCGCCCGGCGCGCCGTCGACGGCGACACCGTCCCCCCACTCGGGCAGGCGGATGGTGAAGGTCGACCCGCGGCCCGGCTGGGACCAGAGGGTGACCTCCCCTCCGTGGTTGATGACGACGTGCTTGACGATGCTCAGCCCTAGGCCCGTGCCGCCCGTCTGGCGCGACCGCGCCGCGTCCACGCGGTAGAAGCGTTCGAAGACCCGCTCCTGCTCCTCCGGGCTGATGCCGATGCCCTGGTCCGTGACGGTGACCTGCGCGAGCCCGTCCACGGAGCTCAGGCCGATGCCCACCGTGGTGCCCTCCGGGGAGTAGCGCACCGCGTTGTCCACCAGGTTGCGCACCGCGGTCATCAGCTGGTCCTGGTCCCCGTGCACCACCGCGTCCACGCGGCCGCCCACGCGCAGCGCGATGCCGCGGTCCTCGGCGGTCAGGCGCAGGCGGTCCACGGCGTCGGCGACGACGGCGTTGAGGTCCACGGGCCCTCCGTCCTGGACCACGTCCTTGGCCTGCAGCCGGGAGAACTCGATGATGTCCTGCACGAGCGCAGTGAGCCGGCGGGACTCGACGCCCAGCCGTGCGGCGAAGCGACGCACCGCCTCCTCGTCCTCCGCGGCGTCGCCGATGGCCTCGGAGAGCAGGGAGATGGCACCCACCGGCGTCTTGAGCTCGTGCGAGACGTTGACGACGAAGTCGTGGCGCATGGCCTCGGTGCGGGTCACGTCCGTGCGGTCGTCGGCCAGGATCAGGATGTACTCCTCGTCCAGCGGGGCCACGCGCAGCTCGACGACGAGGCTCGACTGCCCGAGGGGTCCTCGAGGCAGCTCCATGCGGCGCTCGACGATGACGCCGTCGGCCCGCACGGTCCGCGTGAGCTCCCGCAGCTGGTCCTGGACGAGCGAGTGCCCCCGCACGAGGCCCAGGGCGTAGGCCGCGGGGTTCGCCCGCACCACGCCGTCGACGTCGTCCACCACCGCGTACGCGCGGCCGACCACGGAGAGAACCTCGGCGGCGCCCGGCGCCAGGGTGGGTTCGCCGACCGTCAGGTCCACCGTCCGCGAGCGCTCGGACGCCCGGAAGGCCAGCATGGAGGCCACTCCGGTGAACAGTCCGACCGCTCCGCACAGCAGGCCGATGATGACGGGATCCACGGCACCAGACTAGCCTCTGGCGGCCCGGAGACGGGCTGCCCAGGCCCCGCCAGACGCCGGACGATCGGCGTTCATGGGCCGTTCATCTTGCCCTGCCAGGATGGGCCGTTGCCCCGCGGACTCGGGGTCGGCGGCGCACGGGCGTCGCCGGGGAGAGGAGACCATGCGCGAGCTCTACCGAGCCGACCTCGAACGGCTGGGCCGCGACCTGACCGAGATCGCCCGCCTCGTGCACCGCGCTGTCATGGACGCGCAGGCCGCCCTCGAGGCGGCCGACGTGCACGGCGCCGAACGGGTCATCTCGGAGGACGCGCGGATCGACCAGCTGCAGGAGTCCCTCGACGAGCAGGCCGTGCGCATCCTGGCGCTGCAGGCGCCCGTGGCCACGGACCTGCGCACCGTCGTCGCCACGCTGCGGATGAGCTCCTCGCTCGAGCGCATGGGCGACCTCGCCCGCCACGTGGCCCAGCTGACCCGGCTGCGCTACCCCGAGCACGTCATCCCGGAGCCGGTCCGGACCGTGTTCACCGCGATGTGCGACGCCGCCGTGGAGGTGGCCCAGGAGGTCGTCCTGCTGCTCGAGACCCAGGACCTGGCGCACGGGGACCGGATCGACGCCCTCAACGAGGACGTCAACGCGCTGCACGTGTCCGTCTTCCGCGCGATCGCCGCCCCGGACTGGAGCGCGACGCCGGCCACCACCACGGACGTCACGCTGGCCTCCCGCTACCTCGAGCGGTTCACGGACCACGGCCTGTCCGTGGCCGCCAAGGTGCGCTACCTCGTCACGGGCGAGTGGGCGACCCACCGTCCGGACGCCACCGGCTCCTGACCGTCCCCGACGCCACGGGCCGGGCCCCCGAGCGGGGGTCCCGGCCCGTCGTCGTCGGGCGCGTCAGTGCGCGGAGCCCTGGGCGGCCACGGCGGCGGCGCCGGCCGCGGCGGCCTCCGGGTCGAGGTAGCGGCCGTTCGCGGTGATCGGCTTGAAGTTCTGGTCCAGCTCGTAGACCAGCGGGATGCCCGTCGGGATGTTCAGGCCCGCGATGTCCTCGTCCGAGATGCCGTCCAGGTGCTTGACCAGCGCGCGCAGCGAGTTGCCGTGCGCGGCGATCAGCACGGTCTTGCCGGCCTTGAGGTCGGGCAGGACCTGCTCCTCCCAGTAGGGCAGCAGGCGGTCGACGACCTGCTTGAGGGCCTCGGTGCGGGGGGCGTCCTTGCCCAGGTCCGCGTAGCGCTCGTCGCCGATCTGGGAGAACTCGGAGTCGTCGTCCAGGGCGGGCGGCGGGGTGTCGAAGGACCGGCGCCAGACCATGAACTGCTCCTCGCCGAACTCCTCCTTCACCTGGGCCTTGTCCTTGCCCTGCAGGGCGCCGTAGTGGCGCTCGTTCAGGCGCCAGCTGCGCTTGACCGGGATCCACTGGCGGTCCGCGGCCTCGAGGGCCAGGTTGGCCGTGGTGATGGCGCGCTTGAGCAGGGACGTGTGGACCACGTCCGGGCGGATGCCCTCCGCCTCCAGCAGCTCACCGCCGCGGGCGGCCTCGGCGCGCCCCTTCTCGGTCAGCGGGACGTCCACCCAGCCGGTGAACAGGTTCTTCTCGTTCCATTCGCTCTGACCGTGCCGCAGCAGGACCAGCGTGTACGTGGTGTTCGCCATGTCACCATCCTAGGCGGACCCGTCCCGCCGCTCCCCTACGCTGGAGCCCATGGTGGAGAAGGCCCGGCGGCTGCGCGCGCGCACGACGCCCGGCCCAGTCCCGGCACGGGGCCCGCAGGGCCACATCACCCGCGGCACGACGGCGGCGCAGCGGATGCGCCGGGTGGACCGCTGGCTCACGGACGTGCACGGCCCCCTGCTGCGGCGCACTCCCCGCCCGCTGGCCGTGGACCTGGGCTTCGGCGCGGAGCCGGTGACCGCCGTCGAGATGGCCCAGCGGCTGCGCGTGCAGAACCCGGCCCTCGAGCTGGTGGGCCTCGAGATCGACCCCGCTCGGGTGGCCCGGGCGCGGGAGCGGGCCGGCGGCCTGCCGGGGGTCACCTGGGCGGTCGGCGGCTTCGAGCTGCCCGTGCCGCGGCCGCCCACCGTGGTGCGCGCGTTCAACGTGCTGCGCCAGTACCGGGAGGAGGACGTGCCCGCGATCTGGTCCCTGCTGTGCGCGGGGCTCGCCGACGACGGCGTCCTCGTGGAGGGCACCTGCTCCGAGGACGGCCGGCGGGCGGCCTGGGTGGACCTGCGTCGGGACGGGCCCGCGAGCCTGACCGTGGCCCTCAGGCTGGGGTCCTTCGCCCGCCCCTCGGACGTGGCGGCGCGCCTGCCGAAGGTCCTCATCCACCGGCACGTGCCCGGCGAGCCCGTCCATCGGCTCCTGGCGGAGGCCGACGCCGCGTGGGCCGCGCACGCCCCGCTCGCGGCCTACGGGACGCGGCAGCGGTGGCTGGCGACGGTCGGCACGCTCCGCGCGGCGGGCTGGCCCGTGCTGGGCGGCCCGCACCAGTGGCGGCGCGGGGAGCTGAGCGTGCGCTGGGCGGCGGTGGCGCCGACGTCATGAGGGCGGCGCCGACGGCGCGGGACCCTCAGCGGCGCAGGGCCGGGCCCATGTCCTGGCGGGGGCCGGCGAGGTAGACGCACGCCACGCACGCGGCCACGAGGCCGAACATGCCCATCCCGCCGCCGGCGAGCACGCCGAGGAGCCCGACGACGGCGGCGACGCCGGTGAGGATCAGCCAGAAGCTCCTGTCCCGGCCCCCGATGCGGGCGAAGTCGTCGGGGCGGCGCCGGACGACGTCCACCAGCGCCCAGACCTCGAGCCCGAGCGCGGCGATCGCCAGGACGCGGAACAGCCAGTGGTCGACGAGCAGGGCGAAGTGCATGGGGGCGCTCATGCCGGTCAGTCTAGGCGGTCGGCCCGGCCGGGTTCCCTCCCCGTCCGGGGCGGCGTCTAGGCTCGAGGCGTGAGCACCCAGACCGAGCATCGCGGCCTGTTCGTCGCCGTCGAGGGACCGGACGGATCCGGCAAGTCCACCCAGGCCCGCGCCCTGACCGAGGCCCTGCGCGCCGCGGGCCACGAGGTGGTGCTCACGCGCGAGCCCGGCGGCTCGGACCTGGGCGAGACGCTGCGAGAGCTGCTGCTGGACCCCGGGCACGCCCCCGTGGACCCCCGCACCGAGGCGCTGCTGTTCGCCGCGGCCCGGTCCGCCCACGCCGTCCGCACGCTGCGCCCCGCGCTGGCCCGGGGCGCCGTCGTCGTCACGGACCGGTATGTGGACTCGTCCGTGGCCTACCAGGGCGCGGCGCGCGGGCTGGGCGAGGCGCGGATCGCCGCCCTGAACGAGTGGGCCACGGACGGCCTCGTCCCCGATCTGACGGTGCTGATCGACGTGGACGCGGCCACCGCCGCGGACCGGCGTGACCGCCGCGCGGCGGAGGGCGAGGGCACCCCCGACCGCATGGAGCGGGAGACGGCGGACCGGCACGAGGCCCTGCGCGCCGCCTTCCTCGCGCGCGCGGCGGCCGCGCCCGAGCGGTACCTCGTGCTCGACGGCGCGCTGCCGCCGCAGGAGCTCACCGCCCGCGCGCTGGCCCGCGTCACCGCCCAGGCGGCCGACCGATGACGGCCCCCGCCCCCGCCGTGTTCGCGGACCTCGCGGGCCAGGAGGCCGCGGTGGCCCAGCTGCGCCGCGCCGCGGCCGAGGACCGTCCCACCCACGCCTGGATGTTCACGGGCCCGCCCGGCTCCGGCCGGTCGACGACGGCGCGTGCGTTCGCCGCGGCCCTGCAGTGCGAGGTCGCAGACCCGGCGGCGCGCGGCTGCGGCGAGTGCCACGCGTGCCGCACCGTCCTCGGCGGCACCCACCCGGACGTGACCGTGTTGGCCACCGAGGCGGTGAGCTATCGGATCGAGGACGTCCGCGCCCTCGTGGAGGCCGGCCAGTCCACCCCCGCCACCGGGCGCTGGCGGATCTTCCTCATGGAGGACGCGGACCGCATGACGGAGCGCGCCACGAACGTGCTGCTCAAGGCCATCGAGGAGCCGCCGGCCCGCACGATCTGGATGCTGTGCGCCCCGTCCCCCGCGGACGTGCTCCCCACCGTCCGCTCCCGCTGCCGGCTGATCACGCTGAGCATCCCCGCCGTGGAGCAGGTGGCGGAGCTGCTGCACCGCCGCGACGGGCTGGACCGCGAGACGGCGCTCACCACCGCCCGGATCTCCCAGTCGCACGTGGGCATGGCCCGCCGCCTCGCGCGGGACCCGGAGGCCCTCGAACGCCGCGAGCGCATCCTCTCCCTGCCGCTCCAGGCCACCGCCGTCTCCGACGCGATGGCCCTGGCCGCCACGTTGGCCGAGGTGTCCAAGGCCGAGGCCGAGTCCGCCGCCGAAGCCCGGGACGCCGAGGAGCTCGAGGCACTGCGCCGCTCCCTGGGCCTCGAGCCCGGCGAGCCCGTCCCGCCCAAGCTCCGCCACCACGTCAAACGGCTCGAGGAGGACCAGACCCGCCGGCGGCGCCGCGCCGTCCGAGACTCGCTGGACCGGGCCATGATCGACGTCATGGGCCTGTTCCGGGACGTGCTGCGCGTGCAGCTGGGGGCCGACGGCGAGCTCATCAACGAGCACCGTCGGGACGAGATCGAGGCGTACGCCCGCGGCACCGCCGGCGACTCGGCCGAGGTGCTCGCCCGGATCGACGCCGTCACCACGACCCGCGAGCGCATCGCCGCCAACGTGCCGGAGCAGCTGGCCCTCGAAGCCATGATGCTGGCGCTGCTGCCCCGCCGAGTGCGCACCCCGCGACGGCGCTGAACGGCCTCGCGGGGCAGACCGGCGCCGGCTCAGCGGGTGCGGACCACCAGGTCCGGCACGTCGGCCAGGCCCGGCACCACCCGGTCCGAGCCCGCCGCCAGCAGGACGTGGTCCGCGTCGCGACCCGTGCGCACGCCGACCACGAGTCCGGCCCCGGCGCGGCGCCCGGCCGTCATGTCCTCCGCGGTGTCCCCGACCACGAGGACGCTGCGGACGTCCTCCAGGTCGAGACCGAGCAGGGCGGTGAGGATCATGTCCGGGTAGGGGACGCCGCGGCCGGCGTCGTCCGGGGAGAGGCTGAGATCCGCCAGGCCCATCCACCCCAGCGACTCGAGGATCATGTTCTGGGTGTGGCGGGCGTAGCCGGTGCACAGGCACACGTGGAGGCCGAGGGCGCGCAGGCGGATGAGCGCCTCCTCCGCGCCCGGCACGGCCCGGACGCCGTGCTCAGCCAGCAGCGCGTCGAAGGTCGCCTCGAACGTGCGGGTCGCCGCCGCGGCCACCGCCCGGTCGGCGAACACGCGGGGGAAAACGGCCGTGCGCGAGGTGGGCCGGAGCGCGCGGAACCGCCGCGCGGCGTCGTCGTGCTCCGGCGTGCCCGCCGGGACGCCGTGCTGGTCCAACGAGCGGGCGAACGCCGTGTCCTGGAGCCCGTGCTCCACGATGGACGTGCCGGACATGTCCACCACGGCCAGGCGGAGGGGCACGGCCGACGAAGCCGCGGCGGGGGGTGCCGGGGTGCGAGGGGCGTGGGGCAGGCTCATGCGTCTCCCGTCGACGGTGTGTGCCCACCAGGGAACCGTCCTCGTCTGGCCACAGCATGGCCTGGGGGTGAACGCCCGCGGAAGGGGCGGGCCACACTCGGTGGCCCGCGCACCCGGCCGCGCGGTGGAATCGGGGCCGCGAAACCGGTATGCTCGTCAGCCGTGGCCGTTCACGGTCGCGTGCCTCCTTAGCTCAGCTGGCCAGAGCAGCTCCCTCGTAAAGAGCAGGTCGCCGGTTCGAATCCGGCAGGGGGCTCCCCCGGACCCCGCCGCGTGACCACGCGGCGGGGTCCTCTCGTCTCCGGGCCGGCCCTCCGGGGCGCGCCGCCGTCAGAGCCCGGCTCCCAGCTCCTCCGCCCGGTCCAGGTGGCCGAGGGTGCGTTCGGCGTGCCGGCCGACCGACTCCGCCGAGCCCTGACCGAGCCGGTACAGGGCGAGGGCCTGGGCGGTGGCCGCCAGCTCGTGCGCGGCGCGGGAGAGCTCACGGTGGACGTCGGCGGCCTCGGCAGGGATGTGCTCGCCGTCGCCCTCGTGGTCCCGGTGCAGGCGGACGCACAGGGCACGGACCGCGGGGAGCCGTTCCGTGAGGACGTTGCCGGCGTGGACCACGCCGTTGCGCTCCTCGGGGCTCAGCACGTCCGTGCCCCGCTGGCCCGCCAGCACCTGCCAGTAGCGGTCCATGGCCCGGCCGAGGCGGTCGTGGGCACGGCGCCACAGCCCCGTGCCGAGCTCGCGGTCGTCGGCACGCTCCTGACGGAAGCGCGCGAAGGGCCCCCTCATGCGCGGTCGCCGGACGGTCGGCGCGCGTCGGCGGGGTCGGTGACGAGCACGACCTTGCCCGTGCGGGTGGCGGAGTCGAACCAGTCGAACGCCTCGGCGGCCTCGGCGAGCGGGAAGCACGCCCCGACGCTCGCGTCGATGCGGCCCGCCGCCACCAGGGGCCACACGGCACGTTCGGCCGCGGCCACGATCCCGGCCTTGTCCGTGACCGAGCGGGAGCGGAGCGTCGCCCCCGTGAGCCAGCCGCGCTTGACCACCAGCTTCATGATGTTGAAGTCCTCCGGGACGGCGCCGCCCTGGACCGCGAGCGTCACGATGCGTCCCTCGGGGGCGAGCGCGGACACGTTGGGTGCCAGGTACGGGGCGCCGACGACGTCGAGGATGACGTCCGCGCCGTGGCCGTCCGTGACCTCCTTGACCCACGGGGCGAAGGCACCGGACTCGGCGGCGCGGTGGTCGAACATGTGCTCGGCGCCCAGCCCACGGCCGAGCGCCACCTTCTCCGGGCCGCCGGCGGTGCCCAGCACCCGGGCGCCGACCGCGGTGAGGAACTGGACGGCGAAGGAGCCGATGCCGCCGGTGGCGCCGTGCACGAGCACCCGGTCCCCGGCCTGCACGCCCGCCCGGCCCACGAGCGTCGAGTGCACCGTGCAGGCGACCTCCGGCAGGGCCGCCGCCTCGACGAGGCCGACGCCGTCGGGGACGGCCATGAGCTGGCCCGCCGGCACGGCGACGTACTCGGCGAAGCCGCCGCCGGCCAGGAGCGCGCACACCCGGTCACCGACGGCGAACCGCCCCTCACCCGGCATCCCGGCCTCGGGTCCCAGCGCCGCCACGGTGCCGGAGACCTCGAGTCCGGGGATCTCGGAGGCGCCGCGCGGCGGCGGATAGCGGCCCTCGCGCTGCGCGATGTCCGCGCGGTTGAGACCCGCGGCGGCCACGTGCACCAGCACCTCGCCCGGGCCGGGGTCCGGCACGGGCTCGTGGCCCACGCGGACGACGCCGTTGTCGCCGGCGCCGGTGAATCGCACGGCGCGCATCTGTGCGGGGACGTCCATGGGGGTCTCCTCCTCTGGTCGGGGGTCGAGGGTCGAGGGTCGAGGGTCCATCCTCGCGCGCGGGGGCCGGACTCGCCACCGGTCGCCCGCCGGGCCACGGGCTAGAGTGGGTCCTCGACGCGGCGGCCCACGCCGTCGCGGTCAGGCCCGGGATGGTTGTCCGAGCGGCCGAAGGAGCCGGTCTTGAAAACCGGTGCGCGGTGACCCCGTGCCGAGGGTTCGAATCCCTCACCATCCGCGTGCACACGACGAGAGGCGGGGGGGGGGGGGGGGGGGGGGGGGCGCGGGGGC
>NZ_JBHNYP010000044.1:0-9415 GCF_054960655.1 Micrococcus sp. PSi08
CTGCCAGAGGACGGCGACCAGGATGTTCACCAGGCCCAGACCGCCCACCGCGTGGGCCAGGCCCGTGGGCACGACCTCCCCGCGGTTGGACTTGCGGCGGCCGATCAGGGCGGCCACGAAGACGATGACGCCGATCAGGAACTTGACGCCCAGCTTCATGTGGTTCGGCTCCCCGCTCATGGCGAGGCCGAAAAGCACCACGCCGGAGACGATCATGCCCACGGAGCCCCACCACTGCGAGGTGGTGACGGTCGGGTTGCGGAAGTGCGCGAACCAACCGCCCACGATCGCTGCGGCGGACACGATGTGCACGGCCACCAGGATGCTGTGCAGGATATCCACAGTCCTTCTCCCTTTCCGTCAGAGACCCAGCTCGTTGGCGAACTCGCCGCCCTCGAGACGCTGACGCACCGTCATCAGGAAGCGGCCCGCGTCGGCCCCGTCCACCAGGCGGTGGTCGTAGGTCAGGGACAGGTACATCATGTGGCGGATGGCGATCGAGTCGTTGCCGTCCGCGTCGGTCACCACCATGGGGCGCTTCACGATCGCACCGGTGCCCAGGATCGCGACCTGCGGCTGGTTGATGATCGGCGTGTCGAACAGCGCGCCCACGGAGCCGATGTTCGTGATCGAGAACGTGCCGCCCGAGAGCTCGTCCGGCGAGATCTTGTTCGTGCGGGTGCGCTCGGCCACGTCGGCGATCTTCTGGGCGAGGCCCGTCAGGTTCAGGGAGCCGGCGTCCTTGATGACGGGCACCAGCAGCCCCTTCTCCGTGTCCACGGCGATCGCGATGTCCTCGGACGCGTGGTAGGTGATCTCCTTGTTGTCCTTGGAGAGCGACGCGTTCAGCTTGGGGTGCTGCTTGAGGGCCTCGGCGACGGCCTTCGTGATGAACGGCAGGTACGTCAGGTTCACGCCGGCCTGCTGCTGGAAGGAGGCCTTGGCCTTGTTGCGCAGCTGCACGATGCGGGTGACGTCCACCTCGTGCACCTGAGTCAGCTGGGCGGACAGGTCGAGGGATTCGCGCATGCGCTGGGCGATGACCTGGCGGATGCGCGGCGCCTTCTCCACCTCGCCGCGGACCGAGGGGTCCACGGAGGAGCTCGTGGCCGGGGCGGACGCGGCCGACGACGGGGCGGCAGCCTCGGAGGACTGCTCGGCCGGAGCCTCGGACCCGTCTGCGGCGGCCTGCGAGGCCAGCGCGGCGGCGAGCACGTCCTGCTTGCGGATGCGGCCGCCGACGCCCGTGCCGCGGACCGTGGACAGGTCCACGTTGTTCTGGTGGGCCAGGCGGCGCACCAGCGGGGTCACGTAGCCCTGGCCGGGCTCGGTGGCGGAGGGCGCCTCGGCGGTCTCGCCCTGCGCGGAGTCGCGGCGAGAGGCATCCTCGGACGGGGACGCCTCGGGCGTCTTCTCCGACTTCTCGACGCCGGCGGCCTCGGCGGCCTCCTCGGTCTCCTCGGGGGCCTCGGCCTCGGTCGCCTTGTCCTCGATCTCCTCGGCGGACGCCTCGTCCTGGCCGGAGGAGCCCTCCGACGGGGCGGAGCCGCCGCCGGCGGAGCCGGAGCCGACGAGCGCGAGGACGGCGCCCACCTCGACGGTGTCGTCCTCCTCCGCACGGATCTCCAGGAGGGTGCCCGCCACGGGGGAGGGGATCTCGGTGTCGACCTTGTCGGTGGAGACCTCGAGCAGCGGCTCGTCGACCTCGACCTCGTCGCCGACGGACTTCAGCCAGCGGGTCACGGTGCCCTCGGTCACGGACTCGCCCAGCGCGGGCAGGGTGACCTCGGAGGCCTCGCCGCCGGCCGACGGGGCCTCGTCCGAGCCCTGGTCGGTGGAGGCACGCTCCTCCGGGGCCGGCTCGCCGGCGGGCTCCTGCTGGGCGTCGTCCTGCTGCGCCTCCTCGACGGCGGGCTCCTCTGCCGCGGCGTCGTCCTCCGACGCGTCGGCGGAGCCGCCGCCGGAGCCGTCGCCGATCGTGGCCAGCGGGGCGCCGACCTCGACCGTGTCGTCCTCCTCGACCAGGATCTCCTCGAGCACGCCAGCCACGGGGGACGGGATCTCGGTGTCGACCTTGTCGGTGGAGACCTCCACCAGGGGCTCGTCGACGGCGACCTCGTCGCCGACGGCCTTGAGCCAGCGGGTCACGGTGCCCTCGGTGACGGATTCGCCCAGGGCGGGCAGGTTCACGGTTTCAGACATGGTTCCGATGCTCCTCATGAGGGGTGGGCGCCGGGGGCGCCCACCCGGGGTTGCGAGGTGGGCCCGACGCACGGACCCGGGATGGTCAGGGCGGTGGGTCAGCTGTGCAGCGGGTGGCCGAACAGGGCCATGGCGGCCTCGCCCAGGGCCTCGTTCTGCGTGGGGTGCACGTGCACGAACTGGGCGACGTCCTCGGGGTAGGCCTCCCAGTTCACGATGAGCTGCGCCTCGCCGATCTGCTCGCCGATGCGCTTGCCGATGCCGTGCACGCCCACGATCGGGCCGTTCTTCTGGCGGATCATCTTGATGATGCCGCCGGTGCCGAGGATCGAGGACTTGCCGTTGCCGGCCAGGTTGTACTCGGCGACCTCGACGTTGTCCTTGCCGAACTTCTCCTCCGCCTTGGGCTGGGTGTAGCCCACGGACATGATCTCCGGCTCGGTGAAGGTGACCTTCGGGATGTTGATGTCCTCGACGACCATCGGCTTGTTGCCGGCGATCTCCTCGGCCACGAAGATGCCCTGCTGGAAGCCGCGGTGCGCCAGCTGCAGACCGGGGACGACGTCGCCGACGGCGTAGATGTTGCCGACGCCGGTGTGCAGGCGCTCGTCGGTGAGGACGAAGCCGCGGTCCATCTTGACGCCCTGCTCCTCGTAGCCGAGGCCCTCGGTGTTCGGGCCGCGGCCGACGGCGACGAGGCAGACCTCGGCCTCGAACACCTTGCCGTCCGCGAGGGTCACCTTGACGCCCGAGTCCGTCTCCTCGACCTTGTCGAAGAACGTGCCCAGGTTGGTCTTGATGCCCTTCTTCTTGAACTCGCGCTCGAGGACCTTGATGATCGCCGGGTCCTCGTTGGGGACCAGGGTCTTCAGGCCCTCGATGATGGTGACCTCGACGCCGAAGGAGTTCCACAGGGACGCGAACTCGGAGCCGATGACACCGCCGCCGAGCACGATGGCCGACTTCGGGGTGTAGTCCAGCTCGAGGGCCTCCGTGGAGGTCATGATCTTCTTGGAGATGGGGAGGCCCATGGTCTTGGCCACGGAGCCGGAGGCCAGCACGATGTTCTCCGCCGTGTAACGGGTGCCGTCGACCTCGACCTCGTTCTTCGAGACGAGCTTGCCCTCGCCCTCGATGACCTGGACCTTGCGCATCTTCAGCAGGCCGGCCAGACCCTTGTGCTTGCCGGCGACGATGCCGTCCTTGTAGTCGCGCACCTTCGCCATGTCCACGGACTCGAGGGTCGCGTTGATACCGAACTTGGCGGCGTTGCGGGTCTCGTCGGCCACCTCGGCGGCGTGCAGGTAGGCCTTCGTGGGGATGCAGCCCCAGTGCAGGCAGGTGCCGCCGACCTTGGACTTCTCCACGAGGGCGACGGACTTGCCGTACTGCACGGAACGCAGGGCTGCGGCGTACCCGGCGGAGCCACCGCCGAGGACGAGGACGTCGAATTCCTGAGCGGTTGCCTTGTCGGCCACGGTGTTGCTCCTTGGTGCTGGGATCGGTGGATCGTGGTGGTGGTGCGTCACCGTCATCCCCGGCCGTCGGCGGCGGGCCGCGCGGCCGGGGGACGCGGTGGACATCGGGACCAACCTTACCGGGCACGCCCCTCGATGAGACCCACCAGGGTCCGCACCATCACGCCGGTGGCATCCTGCGGGGTGTAGCCGTACGCGGCCGACTCGTTGAAGGAGGGGCCGGCGATGTCGAGGTGGGCCCAGGGGGTCCGTGCGGCGTCGTCGTCCTGCGGCCGTCCGGCGTCGACGAATTCGCGCAGGAAGGTGGCGGCGGTCATCATGCCGCCGAAGCGGTCGCCCATGTTGGAGATGTCCGCGACGCGCGAATTGAGCGAGGCGCGCAGCTGCTCCGGCAGGGGCATGCCCCACGCGAGCTCCCCGGCGGCGTCGGCCGCGGCGACGACCTCGTCGCGCAGCGCGTCGTCACCCATGACGCCGGTGTGGCGCACGCCGAGGGCGACCAGCTGGGCACCGGTGAGGGTGGCCACGTCGAGCACCGCGTCGGGTCGCTCGTCGGTGGCCGCCACGAGGGCGTCGGCCATGACGACGCGGCCCTCGGCGTCCGTGTTCATGACCTCCACGGTCTTGCCGCCGTACATCGTGATGACGTCGGACGGGCGGATGGCGGTGCCCGAGGGCATGTTCTCGGCCAGCGCCAGCCAGCCGGTCACCTTCACAGGGACGTCCAGGGCCGCGGCGGCGCGCACGACGGCGAAGACGGTGGCGGCGCCGGCCATGTCCGACTTCATCGTCATCATCGAGGCGGCGGGCTTCAGCGAGATGCCGCCCGTGTCGAAGGTGATGCCCTTGCCCACCAGCGCGATGTGCGCGGCGGCGTCGGCCGGCGCGTGCTCGATGCGCACGAGCCGCGGCGGGCGGGAGGAGCCCTGGCCGATCGCGAGGATGCCGCCGAAGCCCTCGGCGCGCAGGCGGTCCTCGTCCCACACGTCCACGCTCACGGACGAGTCCGCGAGGTCCTCCGCGACGGCGTCCGCGAACGTGGCCGGGTAGAGGTGCGAGGGGGCCGTGTTCACCAGGTCGCGCACGGCGCAGACCGCGTCGCCCACGACGGCGGCCCGGCGCAGCACGGGGTCGGCGTCCGCGGCGGCGAGCGGGGTGACGACCTCGAGCTCGCGGACGGGACGGGACGAGTCCGCCTCGGCGCGGGCGCGCTCGGACTTCTGGGCGGTGAAGGCGTACGCACCCAGGACGGCGCCCTCGGCGACGGCGGCCAGTCGGGCCGGGGTGTCGGCCGGCAGGGCCAGGGCCACGGCGTCGGTGCCGGCCAGGGAGCGCACGGCAGCCCCAGCGGCGCGGCGCAGGGACTCGTCCGAGGCCTCGCCGTCGTCGTCCAGACCGCCGACGCCGGCCAGGACCAGCAGCGGCACCGGCACGCCGCCCAGCCCCGGGAGGCGGTGGACCTCGTCCTCGGCGCCCCGCACGCCCAGCAGCTCGAACGAGGCCTCGAGGGCGGTGGCTGCCTCGGCCGGCAGCGCGTCCGTCAGGAGCACGGGGCCGTCCGGACCGGTGCCCACCCCCACCACGAGGGCGGAGGCGGTCAGGTCCTCCAGGGCGCGGGCGGTCAGGGTCGGGCGGTCCAGGGTGATCACGGACGGGCCTCTCTTCCGGCGGTGGGGGGATGCGCCCGGCGGGGTGGGCCGGGCCGTCCCGCGTCATCCTAGTCAGAGGGCTCGCGCGCCCGTCCAGGGCGCGCGGGCGCGGAATAGGAGGGTGCCGTGCCGTGGTTGACTGACGCCAGAGGACAGGGAGGGATGTGCGTCCGTCGCCATCCGGGCGGCGGGGACGACTCTCCCGCAGACGGACCACCGGAAGGGGAACGAGACGTGCAGGACGCCGCGCCGCTGTACACCCGTCATGAGGGGGCGCCCGTGCCCCCCGGCCTGGGCATGCTCGTGGCCCTGACCGGGCACATGGACGCGGGCCGGGTCGCTCGGCAGGTGCGGGCCGCGCTGCACGAGCACCTGACCCATCGGACCGTCGTCTCCTTCGACGTCGACTCGATGTTCGACTACCGCGCCCGGCGTCCCCGGCTCCGGTTCGACCGGGACCGCTACCGTGATCTGCGCCTGCCCGCGCTCGAGGTGCAGCTGGTCGAGGACCTGCTCGGCCACCCCTTCCTGCTGCTGTCCGGCCCCGAGCCGGACTTCCGGTGGCAGGCGGTGACGGAGGCCGTGCTCGGCCTCGCGCAGGAGTGGGAGGTGGACTCGCTCACCTTCCTCGACGCGGCCCCGCTGCCCGTGCCGCACACGCGGCGGCTCGGGGTCACGACGCACGGGTCCCGCGCCGACGCCGTCGAGGGGCTGTCCACCTGGAGCCCGGAGGCGGACATCGTCGCGGGGCTGCTGCAGATGCTCGAGCTGCGCGCCGAGGAGGCGGACCTGCCGACGGCGGGCTACACCGTCCATGTGCCGCACTACGTGGCCGAGGCGTCCTTCCCCCAGGCGGCCGTGGCCGCGCTCGAGTACGCGGGGGCCGCCATGGGGCTCATGCTGCCCTCGGACGACCTGCGAGACGCCTCGCGGGACATCGAGGCCGAGCTGGAGCGCCAGGTCTCCGGGTCCGGGGAGATCCAGCAGATGATCGCCGGCCTGGAGCGCAACTACGACCAGAACGCCGAGGACCAGGAGCGGTCGTTGCTCGAGACCGAGCAGGGCCTGCCCGACGGCGACGAACTCGCCTCCGCCGTCGAGGCGTACCTCGCCGCGCGGGACGCCGGCGGCGGGTCCGCTCCTGCACAGGAGGACGGACCCGGCCGTCCGTCCACCGACGACGGGGACTGATTCCACCGCGGGGGCCCGGTCGGCGAGGGTGGCGGCATGGAAGCCCCCACCTCGCTCGACGCCCCCGTCCTGCCGGCCCGCGGCCCGGAGGACCTGCTCGCCTACGTCGGCCACGCCCTCGGGCGGTTGCCCGAGGACAGCCTCGTCCTCCTCACCCTGCACGACGGGCGCCTGCGCGCTGTGGTGCGGGTCGATCTGCCTCCCGAGGAGGTCGACGTCGACGCTTGGGCCTGCGCCGTGGCCGAGGTGTGCCGGCGGGACGCGGCAGCGGACGCGACGCTCTGCCTCGCGTTGCCGGACGGCGCCCGAGCCACGCTGACCCGTCCCGGCTGGGCCGCGGCGCTCGACGACGCCCTGGCGTCCGCGGGTCGCCCCCTGGCCGCGGCCTGGACGTGCGCGCACGGACGGGCGCGCCCCTGGTGGGGGAGCAGCATCGCCGAGGAGGGCACCCTCGACCCCCGAGCCGCGCCGCTGTCCCTGCACCTGATGACCCGCGGTTCGGTCTGGGACCGCGCGGCGGTGTCCGACCCGGTCCCGCGTCGTGGTCCCGCCGCGGCCCGGCCCGACGACGCGCGGTGGCGGCCGCCCGAGCAGGACGCGCCCCCGGCACGCCGCGCGTGGCTGGCGCAGTGGGAGCCGGTGCTGACCGGCACGGCGCGTGGCCGCGGTGCGCCCGCACCCGCCGTGCTGGGCTCGCCGCTGACGCGTCCGGCCTGGCGCGACGGCCTGCTGCTCCATGCCGCCGCGCCGTCCGGCGCGGCCACGGGGGATCCGGGGGACGAGGAACGGATCCTCACCGCGGCCTCGCGCCGGGCGCCGGCCTGGGACCGGCTGGACGCCCTGCGGGCGGGGCTGCGCGCGCTCGTGCCCGTCGCGACGCCGGCCGTGGCGGCTCAGGCCCTGGCACTGGCCGGGTGGGTCGGCTGGGCCCGCGGCCACGGCTCCGACGCGGACGCCCACCTGACCGCGGCGGCGGCGCTGAGTCCCGGCGACCCGTTCGTCTCCGTCCTGCGACGCATCGTGGCCGCGGGGTGCGTCGCAGGCTGGGCGACCGACCCGGCCACCGCGTGGCGGCCCGACGGTGGCCGCCCATGAGAGAATGATGCGGCTTCACGACGGCACGGCCGACCGCAGCCCGTTTCCCGGGTTCGGAATAGATCGGTCTCAGCCGTCGTTGGCACTCACGGACCCTGCAGTCGGCGGGCCCGGACGACGTCGGTCGTCCGAGGCCGCGACTTGACAGGGTCACGTGTCTATGGACTGCAAGGATCCGCGGGTGGCCGCGGACGAGACGGAAAGGCCTCGAGTGACCACTTCGACGACCAGCGGTGTGCAGGACGGCAAGGAGACCACTGCCTCCGAGGCCACGACCACGCGCACCCGCTCCACGGCAGCCAAGAAGTCGGCAGCCAAGAAGTCGGCAGCCACGAAGAGCGCCACGACCAAGGGCGCCACGACGCGGACGACCGCGACGAAGTCGGCGGCGACCAAGACCGCTGCCACGCCGACGGCCAAGAAGAAGGCGACCCGGAAGCCCACCGCGGCCAAGACCACCGCCACGGCCAAGACCACCGCCGCGAAGAAGACCGCCACGACCGGGGGCAAGAAGGCCACCGCGTCCGCCGCCTCCGCCGAGCAGGCCGAGGACGACGAGGAGCTCGTCCAGGCGCGCGAGCGCACCGAGGCCGCGGACGCCGTCGAGGAGGACGTGGTGGCGGACGAGACCGCCACCGAAGACTCTGATGATGAGGACGCGGACGGCTCGGACGCTCCGGAGCGTCCGGCGATGGACGCGGAGGCCGTGACCGGCACGACGGCCGCCACAGGCCAGAAGGTGGCCCAGTCCAAGGGCGCGTTCGTCATGGACGACTCCGAGGACGACGCCCCGGTGCAGCAGGTGGTCGTGGCGGGCGCCACGGCGGACCCGGTGAAGGACTACCTGAAGCAGATCGGCAAGGTCGCCCTGCTCAACGCCGAGCAGGAGGTGGACCTGGCCATGCGCATCGAGGCCGGCCTCTACGCCGAGCACGTCGTGCAGCACGAGGCCTCCGACGACTACCGCGAGCGCCGGGACATCCAGCTGATCATCGCGGACGGGCGCAAGGCCAAGAACCACCTGCTCGAGGCCAACCTGCGTCTGGTGGTCTCCCTGGCCAAGCGCTACACCGGTCGCGGCATGCTGTTCCTGGACCTCATCCAGGAGGGCAACCTCGGCCTGATCCGCGCCGTCGAGAAGTTCGACTACACCAAGGGCTTCAAGTTCTCCACGTATGCCACGTGGTGGATCCGTCAGGCCATCACCCGCGCCATGGCGGACCAGGCCCGCACCATCCGCATCCCGGTGCACATGGTGGAGGTCATCAACAAGCTGGCCCGCGTGCAGCGGCAGATGCTCCAGGACCTCGGCCGCGAGCCCACCCCGGAGGAGCTGGCCAAGGAGCTGGACATGACCCCGGAGAAGGTCGTGGAGGTGCAGAAGTACGGCCGCGAGCCCATCTCCCTGCACACCCCGCTCGGCGAGGACGGCGACTCCGAGTTCGGCGACCTGATCGAGGACTCCGAGGCCGTGGTGCCCGCGGATGCCGTCTCCTTCACGCTGCTCCAGGAGCAGCTGCACTCGGTGCTGGACACCCTTTCCGAGCGCGAGGCCGGCGTCGTCGCCATGCGCTTCGGCCTGACCGACGGCCAGCCCAAGACGCTGGACGAGATCGGCAAGGTCTACGGAGTGACACGAGAGCGCATCCGCCAGATCGAGTCGAAGACCATGTCCAAGCTGCGTCACCCCTCCCGCTCGCAGGTGCTCCGGGACTACCTGGACTGAGTCGGAGCGGCATGACGAAGGGCCGGACCCCCGCGGGGGTCCGGCCCCTCCTCCATACGCGCCCCTCAGGCCCC
>NZ_JBHNYP010000045.1:0-8982 GCF_054960655.1 Micrococcus sp. PSi08
CCCCCCCCCCCCCCCCCCCCCCCCCCCCCCCCCCCCCCCCCCCCCCCCCCCACCCCGACGTCGGCGGCGACCCCGCCGCCTTCCGGGCCGTGACGCGGGCGTGGGACCTCCTCGGCGACGCCGAGGCCCGGCGCCGATACGACCTCTCGCTGCCCGGCCCGGACGTCGGTCCCCGCGGCCCCCGCGCGACGGCCGGATCAGGGCGGGCGAGACCGTCGGGACGGTCCGGACCCGGCGGACGTGCCGCCCGCCCCGTGCGCTACGAGCCCCCGCCCGGCGAGGCGGAGGCGGACCCGACCGTGCTGGACCTGCCGCGATCGAGCCAACGCGTCCACGGGGCGCCGCGGCCGCGCGGGATCCTGCCGGACGAGCGCCGGGTGCTGCGGCAGGCCCGCACCCTCGACGTGCTGCTGCGCCACGTGGCGGACGCGCTGCCGGCCGCCCGGGTCCTGACCGGGCTGCGGCTGGGCGGGCGCTGGGGACGGCACCTCGACGTGGACCACGCGGTGCTGTGCGGCCATCGCCTGGCGCTGATCGGCTCCGTCATGGTCCCGGAAGGGACCTACACCTGGGACGGGGCGGACCTGCGCTCCCGGGGCCGTCCCGTGGCCCCGCCGCTGCTCGGCCCCGCGATGATGGCGTGGCAGCAGGCCCTGCCCCAGGTCACCGTCGGCGGATTCGTGCACGTGATGACGGACCGCGACGCGCGGCACGCACCCGTGATCCGCCACACGCGCGGCGCCGACGCACCAGAGGCGCAGGCCGACCTGCTCACCGCCCCGCCCGCGCCCGGGATCGCGTTCGCGCGCGAGGTCGCGCTCTTCCTGGGCACCGGCACGGACCCGGATCTCGTGGACCGGCGCGCGCTCGGCGCGCTGGTCGACCGGCTCCACTGAGGCACGTCCCCGCCCGGCGGCGCCCCACTAGGCTGGGCGCGTGCCCGACTCCCCCGCCCCGCCCCGCCCGAACCCGCACGAGGGCGCCGACCGCGCCCCGGCGCCCGGCACCCCCGGCTTCCGGATCCTGCTGCTCACCCCGGAGATCCCCGGCAACACCGGCAACGCGATCCGGCTCGCCGCCCTCACGGGGGCCGAGCTGCACCTCGTGGAGCCGCTGGGCTTCGGGTTCGAGGACGCCCACCTGCGCCGCGCCGGTCTGGACTACCACGACCTCGCGGTGGTGACGGTGCACCCGGACCTCGACGCGGCGCTCGCGGCCCTCGCCCCCGCCCGTGTGCTGGCCTTCACCGCGCGCGGGTCCGTGCGGCACGACCGGGTCGCGTACCGGCCCGGCGACGTGCTGCTCTTCGGCCGCGAGTCCACCGGCCTGCCCGAGGAGGTGCTGGCCGATCCGCGGGTCACCGAGACCGTCTGCCTGCCCATGCAGCCGGCCCGTCGGTCCCTGAACCTGGCGAACGCCGTCTCCATCGCCGTGTACGAGGCCTGGCGCCAGCACGACTTCGCCGGGTCCGCGGTCCGCCCCGATTCCCTAGACTGAGGCCACCATGCAGACTCCTGACGCGTCCGAGCCCCACGTCGACCGCCCCGATGACGCCGGCCAGCCCGCCCTGGACACCCTCCTGCGCCGCAGCGCCGAGGGTGACCGGGCCGCGTTCTCCGCGTTCTACGACGCCACGGTCCCGTGGGTGCACGGCCTGGCCGAAGCGATGTTCGGCCCCGGCGACGACGCCGCCGCGGCCACGGTCCGCACCTACCTGACGGCGTGGGAGGAGGCCTCCGAGGCCGGGCTCGACCTGAGCGAGCGTGACGACGCGACCCACCGTGAGCGCCAGGTGTTCACGTGGCTCGAGGTCCTCGCCCACCGCGTGATGACCTCGCTGCGTCGCGCCGGCGGCTCCGCGGCGGAACGTGGGCGTCGTCCCGGCCCGGCCGGGCCCGCGCCGCTGCCCGAGGACCTCGTCGGCCGCGTGGCCCCGGACGCCTACGAGGCCGTGCGACTGGCGTGGCTGGGCGGCTGCACCGACCGGGAGGTCGCCGATCGGCTCGGTCTGCCGGCCGACGAGGCCCGCACCCTGCTGCGTGACGGCGTGCGGCAGGTCGTGGCGGCCCGCCGCGACCTCACGCAGGACGCCGCCCGTCCGTCCGCGCCGGCCCCGGCGACCGGCCCGGCACTCGGCGCGGACGTGCGCGAGGACGTGGACGCCGGCCGCGCACTCGAGCTGGCCGACCTCTCGGCTGTGCACGCCCTCGACACGGCCGGGCACACCGCGGCCTTCTCCGCCGTGCAGCGGCGGGGCGGCGAGCTGGCCCGGTGGCGCTCCCGGGTGGACGGTGCGCGCCAGGCGGTGGCCTGGGCGTTCCGGTCCGTGACGGCCGAGCCGCCGTCGGCCCTGCTCGACGAGGTCCTGCGTCGCCTGCCCGCCCAGGACGTGGGCATGGACCTGATCGGCGACGAGTCCGCCCCCGCCGGCCCGCCGCGGGACCGCCTGCGCTGGCTCAAGGTGACCGCCCTCCTGCTGCTCGCGGCCCTCGTGCTCGGCGTCGGCGGGTGGACGGTGTGGAGTCAGTTCACGCGGCCGGGCATCGTGCACCGCATCGACCAGTCGAAGGACCTGTTCACGACCTCGGAGTACCCGGCCCAGGACGGCGGCACGGTCCAGGCGTTCCTGTCCCGGGAGCAGAACAGCGGCTACCTGACGATCAGCGGGATGCCCCAGCTGCCGGAGGGTCAGTCCTACCAGCTGTGGCTCTACCCCTCGGACGGCACGGCCCCGGCCTCGCTCGGCACGTACGACGCCAACGGCTTCGGCGAGCCCATCACCTTCCGGGGGCTGGACCGCTTCGCGGCGATGGGCATCTCCGTGGAGCCCAGCTCGGGCTCGGAGGTGCCGACGTCGGAGCCCGTCGTCGGCGTGGACCTCGACCCCACCGCGCAGACCGGCCCGCGCTACGGCGGTCGGCCGAGCACCAACTGAGATCCCCCGCAGGGGGGGGGCGGTTCAGAACCCGGCGATGGTGCCCGGGCCGTTGACCGTGACCAGGTGGAACGCCTCGGCGTGACCCGGCGCGGCGGCCGGTCCGGCGGCGCGCCGGTGATGTTCGGCCATCTGGGCGAGCACGTGCCGCCGCATCGCGTCGACGTCCGGGTGCTGGGAGAGGTGGGCGTCGAGGGCGCGCAGCTTCTGCTCCGCCAGGCCCGTGACGTCCACGACCGTGTTCCGGCGCGCGGCGGGGGCGGCGTACAGCAGCAGGTTCCGGACCTTGAACGCCTCGAGCCCCTCCGCCGCGAGCTCCGGGTACGCGTACGGGTTCTCGACCGCCGGGTACGCGGCGCGCACCACGGCCTCGCCGCAGGCGAGGTGGTCCGGGTGGGCGGCCTGCATCCGCTCCCAGTCCCGCTCCGGGTGGGTGCTGAGCACCACGTCCGGGCGGACGCGGCGCATCAGCGCCACGAGCTTGCGGCGCACGCCGTGGTCCGGCTCGAGGTGTCCGTCGCGCTCGCCGAGGAAGTGGACCTCGGCGGCACCGACGACGGCGGCGGCCGCGCGCTGTTCGGCGTGCCGGCGGGCGGTCATCGCCTCCGGGCCCTCCGAGTCGAAGCCGCCGGCGTCCCCGTCCGTCACGATGCACAGCTCGATGTGCAGCCCGGCCGCGCTGAAGCCGGCCAGGGTGGCGGCGGCCCCGAAGTCGAGGTCGTCCGGGTGGGCGCCGACGGCCAGGACCCGGCGCCAGCCGTGGTGGGCCGCGAGCGCGGCGGGGGTGGTGAGCGTGGTGGTCACGAGCGGGTGTCCTCCGTGAACGTCACCTCGGTCGTCTGCTCCGCGCCGTCGCGGAGGTAGGTGACGTCCACCGAGTCTCCCACGCGGTGCTCGCGGACGACGGCGGTGAGGGACTCGGAGTCGATCACCGCGCGGTCGCCGACGGCGGTGATCACGTCGCCCTCCTTCAGCCCGGCCGCGTCGGCCGCCGACTCTCCCACGACCTGCTGGACGCGGGCGCCGTCGCTGAACACGGTCCGGGCGTTCTCGCTGCCGCCCTGCACCTCGGCGGGCTCCGGGGTGACGCTCACGCCGAGCATGGCATGCGTGGCCTTGCCGTGGTCGATCAGGTCCTGTGCGACCCGCTGGGCGTAGTCCACGGGGATGGCGAAGCCGACCCCGATGTTGCCCGCCTCGCTCGGGTCCTGGCCGGCCGAGGCGATCGCGACGTTCACGCCCACCAGGCGACCCTCGGCGTCGACGAGCGCGCCTCCGGAGTTGCCGGGGTTGATGGCCGCGTCGGTCTGCAGCACGTTGATGTACACCTCGCCCCGGGTGCCCTGCGGGGTGCCCGGCAGCTGGAAACGGTACTGATCGGTGCCGGAGGACGAGCCGGAGCTCTCGCCCTGCGGCTCGGGCGCCTCGGAGGACGCCACCGCGATGGTCCGGTCCAGGGTGGAGATGATCCCGTCGGTCACGGTGTTCGGCAGGCCCAGGGGGGCGCCGATGGCGACGGCCTCGTCCCCGACCTTCAAATCCCCGGACCGGCCGATCTGGATGGGGGTGAGGTCCGGGGCGTCGATCTTGATGACGGCCAGGTCGGACAGCGGGTCGGTGCCCACGACGGTGGCAGCGTAGACCTCCCCGTCCGAGGTGCGCACCGTCAGCTCGGCGTCGTTGGCCTGGCCGCCGAGGGTGACCACGTGGGTGTTCGTGAGGATGTGCCCCTCCGTGTCCAGGATCGACCCGGAACCGGAACCGGAGGCGGAGCTCGACGTCGCGGAGATGGTCACCACGGAGGGCAGCGCGGTCCTCGCGGCGTTCCCGACGGCGGTGTCCGCCACGGGCTGTCCCCCGGCCTCGGCCGAGGTGTCCGTCGCCTGCGAGGAGGAGGAGCTCGCGGCCTCGGACGCGGCCTCGCCGCCGTCCTCCGCGACCGCGCAACCGGAGAGCCCCACCATGAGCACGGCTGCGGCGAGCAGGCCCGCCCCGGCACGGGCGCGGGACTGGGGCCGGGGACGCGCGACGGTGCGGGCCGTCGGCACGGGGGGCTGGGTGGGGGCGGCGGTCTGGTCCACGGGGTCCTCGCTTCGGGTCGGGCCCCGGGCGGTCGACACAGACGCCCGTCGTCTTGCGGACGCGCGCCCCGGGGCACGTCCACGCTAGCGTGCATGACTGAACGCCGCCTAGAGGCCGAACGTCCGCTCCTCCCACGGTCCCGGCCGCGCCGGATCCCTGGTGCCCGATTCCCACGCCGCCCTACACTCAACCCCAGGATCCGGCGGGTCCGCCCGGTGCGGCGGCTCGCCTCCGCCGTCGAAGGAGACCCCGCATGACCGTGCCCACCCGCCCCGCCGATGTCGGCCGTCTGGCGCGCGCCGTGACCGCCGCGGGTCTGGGAGGCCTGGGCCTCCTGGTGGCGGCACCCGCCTCGCACGCCGTGACGGTGCCGCCGGGCGTGTACGTGGTGGACGAGGCCGGGGTGCTCTCGACCTCCGATGAGCAGCGGCTGACCCAGGAGATCCAGGACCTGCGCCGGGACACCGGGCAGGGGCTGTACGTCGTCTACGTGGATGAGTTCAGCACGGACGCCCAGACGCTGGCCCAGGACGTGGCGCGCCAGCGCGGGCTCGGGACGAACGACTCGGTCCTGGCGATCGCGGTCGAGGACCGCGCCTATGGGCTGGACAGCGGCGGGGACGCGGACCTGCAGAACCAGGTGACGCGCACCTACGTGGGCCCGGAGCTGTCCAAGATCGGCACGGACCCCGGCTCGGCGGAATGGCTCGCGGCGGGCACCGCCGCGGTGCAGGGGCTCGACGACGCCGCCGACGGCACGCTCGACGGCACGGGGGCCAGCGGGGCCGAGTACGATCCGGCCGGTGCCCTGCCGGCCGGCACCGCGGGCGACGGGAGCACGGCCCAGGGCGCCTCCGGCGGCGGGGCCCTGACGGCGGTGCTCGGCGCGGGCGCGGTGGCCGCGGCCGTGGGCGGCGGCGTGCTCGTGGCCCGCAGCCGGAAGCGCACGCAGGGCGGCGCGGTCGAAGGGGGCCGCACCGAGGAGGTCCGCCGCGACCCCCTCGACGAGCTCAGCGTGGAGCAGCTGCGCACCCAGGCCGGCTCGAAGCTCGTGGCCGCGGACGACGCCATCCGCTCCTCGGAGCAGGAGCTGGGCTTCGCCGAGGCGTCCTACGGGGAGAAGTCCGTGGCGACGTTCCGCGAGGACATCGATCGGGCCAAGGAGCACATGCGGGCCTCGTTCCAGCTCCAGCACCAGCTCGACGACGAGATCCCGGACACCGAGGCCGAGCAGCGCGCCTGGCTCAAGGAGATCATCCAGCGCAGCGAGGCCGTGGGTGCGGCCCTCGCGGCGCACAAGAAGGAGTTCGACTCCCTGCGCGACCTCGAGAACCAGGTGCCCGAGGCCCTGGAGCGCGTCGACGCCCGCCTGCCCGAGGCGCGGTCCCGGGTGCAGGAGTCCGAGTCGGCGATCGCCGCGCTGCACGGCCAGTACGCGGAGTCCGCCCTCGCCGAGGTCGCGGACAACGCGACGCAGGCCCGGGAGCGGCTCGAGTTCGTGGAGACCGCCGTCGCGAAGGCGCGGAGCGCGTGGGACGCCCAGGACCGCTCCACGGCGGCGCTGGCCGTGCGTGCCGCCGAGGAGGCGCTCAGCCAGGTGGACACGCTCACGGAGGCGGTGGGCAAGGCCGAGGGGTCCCTGCGGGCCATGCTGGGCAACCTGCAGACGGGCCTCGCCCAGTCCGAGCAGGACGTCGCCGAGGCCGAGGCGCTCGTGGCCAACGGGTCGAACCCCGAGCTGGCCGGCCCGGTGGCGGGGATGAAGAACGCCGTGAACGCGGTGCGCCGAGCCCTCGCGGCCGGCCGCCCGGACCCCCTGGAGCTGCTGCACCAGCTCGAGGCCGCGCACCGCCAGCTCAACACCCCGCTGGCCGGCGTCCGCGACGCTCGGGAGCAGGCCCGCCAGGCCTCCCAGGTGCTCACCTCCACGATCGCCCAGGCCCAGGCGCAGATCGACGGCACGGCCGACTTCATCGGCGCCCGGCGCGGTGCGGTGGGCTCGGAGGCCCGGACCCGGCTCGCGGAGGCCGACCACACGCTGCGTTCGGCGATCAGCCTCGGCCGCACCGACCCCGTGGCCGCCCTCCAGCAGGCGCAGCGCGCCTCCCAGCTGGCCGAGCGCGCGAGCGAGCTGGCCCGCGCGGACGTCGAGGGCTTCGGCTACGGCCCCGGCATGGTGGGCGGCATGTACGGTGCACGCCCGCGCGCCGGAGTGGGCGGCAGCTTCGGCGGCGGCCTCGGCGGCGCACTGCTCGGCGGCATCCTGATGAACTCGATCCTGAACAGCGGCAGCTGGGGCGGCGGTGGCTTCGGCGGGTTCGACGGCGGCGGCCTCGGCGGCGGCGACTTCGGCGGGTTCGGCGACATCTCCGGCGGCGGCTTCTGACCGCCGCCCCATGAACTCCGGCGCCCCGGGCGCCGGCCCGGCCCGCACGCGCGGGACGGGGTGGACGCAGGCCGACGGTCTGCGCTGACGTGAAAGACCGACGAAAGGCAGACACCATGGTCAAGCAGTCCATCTTCGGCCGCATCAGCACGCTGGCGAAGGCCAACATCAACGCGATGCTGGACAAGGCCGAGGACCCCCAGAAGATGCTGGACCAGATGGTCCGCGACTACACGAACAACATCGCGGAGGCCGAGGCCGCCGTCGCCCAGACGATCGGCAACCTGCGGATGATCGAGGACGACTACCGCGAGGACCAGGACGCGTCCCGCAGCTGGGGCCAGAAGGCGCTGGCCGCCTCCCAGAAGGCCGACGACTTCCGCACCAAGGGCGACACCGCCTCGGCGGACAAGTTCGACAACCTCGCCAAGGTGGCCATCGAGCGCCAGATGGACTTCGAGCGCCAGGCGAAGTCCGCGGAGCCGACCATCGCCTCGCAGCGCGAGATCGTGGAGCGCCTGAAGACCGGTCTGGACCAGATGAAGGTCAAGCGTCAGCAGCTGGTCGCCAAGCGCGACGAGCTGACCGCCCGCGCCAAGTCCGCCCACGCCCAGTCCGCGGTGGCCGACGCCGTGAAGTCGATCGACCTGCTGGACCCGACCTCCGAGGTCTCCCGCTTCGAAGAGAAGGTCCGTCGCGAGGAGGCCCGCGTGCGCGGCCAGCAGGAGATCGCCGCCTCCTCCCTCGACGCCCAGTTCGAGTCCCTCGAGGACCTCGGCGAGAAGACCGAGGTGGAGGCCCGCCTCGCCGCCCTCAAGGCCGGCGGCGCCGGCCAGGCCGCCCTCACCTCGGGCGACGTCGACGCCGATGAGACCCTGACCCTCGACTACGCGGCCGAGGGGACCGCCGAGGAGACCGGCACCGCGCGCGGCTGACCCCGCCCCTCCCCACGGCCCGTCGCCCGGCCCACGCCGGCGCGGCGGGCCGTCCTCGTGCGCCCCGGCCCGGTGCTCCTCCCGGACGCGCCCCGGCCCCCGCGCTCCTTTGGTACTGTCCCGGGGTCCCTCGGCACGCTCCGTGGGACACCCCCGTCCCCGCACAGAGGAAGAACCCCATGCAAGAGCAGTTCACGGCCTGGTCCGTGCTGGTCGACGCCGGCCTCATCGGCGCGCTCCTGGCCGTGGGCACGCTGGCCCGTGCCGTCATCACGCCCCTCCAGACCCTGATGATCCCGGCCTCCGTCATCGCGGGCATCCTGGGCCTGGCCCTCGGCCCGAACGGCCTGGGCTGGCTGCCGTTCAGCTCCCAGCTGGGCACGTACGGCTCGATCCTGATCGTCATCGTGTTCGTGTGCATCGCGCTCACCGACGACTTCGACGTCCGCAAGATCGGCCGCCCCGTGGGCGCGTTCGCGTCCTACGGCGTGCTGATCTACTCCTCCCAGGTGGCTATCGGCGCCCTCGTCACGCTGGTCCTCCTGCAGCCGCTGTTCGACGCGCCCGACTCGTTCGCCGCCCTGCTGTTCGCCGGCTGGGCGGGAGGCTTCGGCTCCGCGGCCGCCGTGGGCCAGGCGTACGCG
>NZ_JBHNYP010000046.1:0-8818 GCF_054960655.1 Micrococcus sp. PSi08
GCCGGGCGTGTGGCCGGCGTCGAGGCGGTCCAGCAGGTCGGCCCGGGCCGCGAAGTCCACGGGGCGGCGGTTGTCCGGGTCCACGAGGGTGGGGAAGGGCACCTCCGTGCCCTGGTAGACGTCGGGGACGCCGGGGGCGGCGAGCTGGACGAGCTTGTGGCCGAGCTGGACCACCAGGCCGGGCTCGGCGATGCGGTCCGCGACGGCCTGCAGCACGCCCCGGGCAGGCCCCTCGGGGGAGGTGACGGCGGCGGCGAGCGCGGCGAGCCGGGCCTCGAACTCGGGGTCCTGGCCCGTCCAGGTGGTGGCCAGGGCCGCCTCGCGGGAGGCCTTCTGCAGGAAGCCGAGGATCCGCTCCTCCTCCGGTGCGGTGCCGTCCGTGGGCCAGACGCCCACGATGGACTCCCAGAGCAGCCGCTCGGCGTCGGGGTGGCCGAGCGGGTGGAGGCGCCTCAGCTCGGCGAGCTCGGCGGCCCAGCGGTCGGGCTCCTCGGCGAGCACGGCGATGCGGGCGCGCACGTCCTCGCCGCGCTTGGTGTCGTGGGTGCTCAGGGTGGTCATGGCCGTCGGCCAGGCGGCCTGGCGCGCCTGCTGGGCGGCGTGGAAGTCGGCCAGGGACAGGGCGACGTGGGAGGGGTCTCCGCCGACCTCGTTCAGGTTGGCCCACCGGGTGTACCGGTAGAAGGACCGGTCCTCGACGCCCTTGGCCATCACCATGCCAGAGGTCTGCTGGAACCGGCGGGCCACGGGCGAGTCCGGGTCGGTCAGCTCGGGCCGCAGGTCGCCGAGCACGGCGGCGAGGGCCGGCTCCGCCTCGGCCGCGTCCGCCAGCGCGCCCTCGAGCACGGCCAGGCCGACGGGCAGGTAGGTGCGGTACACCGGCAGGCGGGCGAGCACGGCGGCGAACGCGGCGGCCACGTCCTCGTCCGGGTGGGCACCGAGGGCGTGCACGGCGCGGACCTCCCGGACCAGCCGGGCGGTCTCGGTCGCGAGGGAGCCGGTGGCCACGTCGTGCTTGGCTCGCACCACGACCTCGTCCCACTCCCGACGACGGCGCGCGTCCTCGGCCGCATCGCCCGCGGCCTCGGGGTGCATGAAGACGCGTTCGACCTCGCCGAGCGCGTCGTAGCCGGTGGTCCCGTCCACGGGCCAGTCCGCGGGCAGCGCCTCGCCGGGCTCGAGGATCTTCTCCACCACGAGGTAGCCCTCCGGGAGCACGTGGGAGCGCAGGCGCCGCGCGTAGCCAGCCGGGTCCGCCAGGCCGTCCGGGTGGTCCACGCGCAGCCCGTCCACGAGCCCTTCGCGGACCCAGCGGGCGGGTTCGGCGTGGACGGCGTCGAAGACCTCGGGCTCGTCCACCCGGACGCCCGCGAGCGTGGTGACGGTGAAGAAGCGGCGGTAGTTCAGCTCGGCGTCGCCGCGGCGCCAGCCGACCAGCCGGTAGTGCTGGCGCTCGTGCACGGCGCGGGCCAGGCGGGCCTGCTCCGCGGTCGGCTCACTCGCCGGGTCCGCCTCCGCGAAGACCTCCGCGGCGCGTAGCCCGGTCTCCGCCTCGGCCGCCTCGAGCGATCCGGGGGCGAGGGGGTAGACGTTGTCCCAGTAGCGCAGGCGACCCTCGTCGACGACGAGACGGTTCAGCTCCGCGTCCGCGTCCCCGTCAGGACCGTCCCCCAGGACGGGGATGAGTAGAGACCCGCCGCCGGCCGCCCAGTCCACGTCGAACCACGCCGCATGCGCCGCCTCGGGACCGTGGGTGAGCACGTCCCACCACGCCGGATTGGCCTGGGGCGTGGCCACGCCCACGTGGTTCGGCACGATGTCGACGAGCACGCCCATGCCCGCCTCGTGCGCGGCGCGCGCGACCGCGTCCAGTCCCTCGGCCCCGCCGCGGGCGGCGTCCAGCCGCGTGGGGTCCACGACGTCGTACCCGTGGTCGGAGCCGGGCTCGGCCTCGAGCAGCGGCGAGAGGTAGAGCCAGTCCACGCCCAGGCGCCGCAGATAGGGCACGAGCCCGGCCACGGACTCCAGCGGCAGATCCGGGCTGACCTGGAGCCGGTAGGTGGACGCGGGGGCGGAACGGACGGTCGAGGTGCTCACGCGGCGACGCTAACAGAGGCCCCCGACGCGGCATCAGGCCCGGCGGACGGCGGCGGGCGCGGTCACGGGGCCGGACGCAGCGGCAGGTCCTCGTACTTCTCCGGCGGGTTGTGGAAGATGTCCTCGCCGACGAAGGGCTCGCCCGAGGGGTCGACCAGGACCATCTCGTCCCGCAGGACGGTCCCGTCCGGCTGGGTGAGGTCGATGATGAACCCCGTGCCGGACTGGCGGATGCGCTCGATCGAGGTGTAGCCGTACTTGGCCGTCAGGTTCTGACGCAGCGTGTCCAGCCCCGCCAGGTGCGTCCCCACACCCACGCCGGCCAGCACGGCCGCGACCGCCAGCATCACGGCCCCCACCCGGCGCTGCAGCCGGGTGTTGTCCAGGACGTCCACCTCGGTGTTGCGTCCGTGCTCGTCAGCGTGCCGCCGGTGCCGGCGCTCGCGCCAGATCCCGGCGACCAGCAGGATGCCGCCGACGACGAGCGCGAGGGCGGCCGCCCAGTAGGCGAGCCAGGGGGTGAAGAGGTTGACGGGCGCGAAGGTCATGCCCCCAGTGTGACATCCCTCACGTCTGCGGGTTGCTCAGGGCAGGCCGGCGCCGCGTGCCGCGGTCCACAGGCGGTGCCACTGCGCGGAGTCCATCGCCTCGGCCGCGGCGGCCGCCTCGGCGCACGCGGCGACGCGTTCCGGGTCCTGGGTGCCGATCACGGGCCGCACGTCCCACGGCAGGCGCAGCAGCCAGGCGAGCACCACGGCCTCCCGGCTGCCGCCCAGCTCCGCTGCGACCTCGCCGACGGCGCCGGCCGCGCCGTCGTCGCCGGAGCTGAACCGACCCTGCCCCAGCGGACCCCAGGCCTGCAGCTCGATCCCCTCGGCCGCGCACACCGGGCCGAGGCGCCCGGCGTCGGCGTCCGCGGGGGCGTCCGGGTGGTTGGCGAGCACGACCGCCTCCACGAGGGTGCGGTGGTGCAGGCCGAGCTCGACCTGGACGCACGCCAGCCCGGTCCCGTCCGCCGCCTGGCTCTCGAGCTCGCGCTGGAACTCGAGGACGCGGCCCACGCCGAGGTTGGAGACGCCCAGCTTGCCGACCAGGCCCGCCTCCCGCGCGTCGAGGAAGGCGCGCACGGTGTCGGCCACGGGCGTGAGGACGTCGGGCCGGTGGATGATCAGGGTGTCCACGCGCTGCTCGCCGAGGCGGGCCAGCGAGCCCTCCAGCGAGGCGCGCACGTGCTCGGGCGAGGAGTCGTAGCGGGTCAGGCGCCGCCCCGCCGGGTCCGTCTCGTGCAGGACGATCCCGCACTTGGTCTGCACCTTCAGGGCGGAGCGCTCCTCGTAGGGCAGCTCGTGCAGCAGCCGGCCGACGGTCTCCTCGGAGCGGCCGGCCCCGTAGATGTCCGCGGTGTCCAGCAGGTCGACGCCGGCCTCGATCCCGGCACGCAGGGCGCGGCGGGCACGCTCCACGGCCGCCTCGGCCTGCGCTTCGCCCGCGGGCCCCTCCGGCCTCGCCCCCGGGTCGGCGTCCGGGGGCGGCGGGGGAACGGACCCCCAGGCCATGGTCCCGAGGACGATCGGGGTGGCCGGAGTCGGGTCGAGGTCGAGCGGCGGATGCGTGGGGGCTGTGCTCATGGCCTCACCGTCTCACGTCCGCCCGCCCCGGGTCCGGACCCGCCGCCCTGTGATGGGATGGGTCCATGAAGCTCGCCACGTTCCGCCAGCCCGACTCCGACGCCGCCTACCCCGGCGCCACGTTCGCCGCGGTCATCACCTCCGTGCACCCCGAGGACCCCGAGGTCGCCGTGCGCGCCGTCGCCCTGCCGGACTGTCGCGACGTCGGCGAGTACCTCACCGCCACGCCGGAGGAGCAGCGGGAGATGGTGGAGGGTGCCCTCCGCGCGGCGCAGGCCGACCGGTCCCTCCTGCTGGACACCTCCGGCCTCGTCTACGACACGCTCGTGCCCTTCCCCACCAAGGTGTTCTGCGTGGGCCTGAACTACACGAACCACATCGACGAGACGGGCCTGGATCGCCCCGAGCATCCGACGCTGTTCGCGAAGTTCCCGCAGTCCCTCACGGGTGCACTGGACCCGATCGAGGTCCCCGAGGAGGACCACCGGGTCGACTACGAGGGCGAGCTGTGCATCGTGGTCGGGGAGCCGGGCCGACGCATCGCCGTCGAGGACGCCCCGGAGCACATCGCGGGCTACGCGGTGGCCAACGACATCTCCATGCGCGGCTTCCAGGGCCGCACCTCCGAGTGGCTGCAGGGCAAGGTGTGGGAGGCCTCGACGCCCGTGGGTCCGTGGCTGGTCACCCCGGACGAGTTCTCGGCGGATGCGCGCGTCCTCACGCACGTCAACGGCGAGCTGCGTCAGGAGGACAGGGTCGCCGACGTCGTCTTCTCCCCCGCCGAGCTGGTCTCCTACGCCTCGCAGCTGATCACCCTGAACCCGGGCGACCTGATCCTGACCGGCACGCCCGCGGGGGTCGCCCTGGCCCGCCGGGACGCCGAGGGCCGCCGCCCGTGGCTGCGTCCGGACGACGTCGTCGAGGTGGAGATCACCGGGCTGGGACGCCAGCGCAATGAGCTCGTCTGAGGCTGCGGCGCCGGCGGACGCCCTGCCCCGCGTCGTCGGCGTCCTCGGTGCGGGGCGGGCGGGCACCGCGCTGGCACGGGCGATCGCGCGCATCCCCCGCCTCTCCCCGGGCACGGCCGCCCCGCGGGTGATGGTCGCGGGCACGCGGCGCCCCGCGGCGGTCCAGCGCCACCTGACGATCTACGCGCCCGAGGCCGTCGCCGTGTCGGCCGAGGACCTGGCGGCGGAGGCGGAGCTCGTCGTCGTGGCCGTGCCGCGCGAAGCGCTCGACGACGTCGACCCGCTCACCCTCGCCGGGCCGGCCACGCGCGCCGTGGTGGACCTGACCAACACGTGGCCGGGCGAGCCCGTCCCGGCGTGGCTCGACGACGACGACGGCTCGCCCGGCTCCGTCCGAATCGCCGCGCGCTGGGCCGCCGCGGGACTGCGCGTGCCCGTCGTGCGTGCGTTCTCGGAGATCTCGCACCACGACCTGGAGGACGCCGGGCGCGCCACGGCCCCGCGCCGCGCCCTCGCGGTGGGCACCGAGCGGACTGACGCGGCGCCCGAGCCGGCCGCGGTCGCCGCCGCGCGCGACACGGTGGTGGCCCTCGTCACCGCGATGGGCTTCGACGCGGTCCCCTACACGGGCCTCGACCGGGCCGGGGTCCTCGAGCCGGGGGCGGCGGGGTTCGGCACCGCGCACGACGTCGGCCGGCTCGCCGCGCTGCTCGCCGACGCGCCCACCGGCTGAGGCGCCGCCCGCCCTGCGGTGCCTACGCTGGGCGGGACCGCCGACCCTCCCAGGAGGCCCCCGTGACCCGTCCGACGCACCGCACCGCCCGCCGCACGCTCACCGCGGTCGCCCTGTCCGCCGCCGCCCTCACCGGGCCGGCGGCGTCCGCCACCGTCGTCGCCCTGCCGGTCACGGCGGGGGTCACGGGCGCCGCCGCGCCGCAGGCCCACGCCGTGGCCTGGGACCAGGTGGAGCTCGTGGATGACGCGGGCGTGATCGACCTCGCCCAGCTGCGCCGTGACCTGGCGGGGATCGAGTTCCGGGAGCCGACCCGCGTCGCCGTGGTCACCGAGCGCGGCCCGGACCTGTCCGCACTGGACGACGACCGCGCGTCTCAGGCGTTCAACGGGCGGGTGCTCGAGCGGGCTCGCGCGGAGCACCCGGACTGGCTCAGCGCGGACGGCCAGAAATGGGCCGACGGCCTCGTGATCGTGGCGCTCGACCCGGACAACCGGTTGATCGGGGTGTACGTGGGCGAGGACCGGATGCTCAGCACGGACCGGCTGCGGGAGGTGCGCGAGGCCGGACACGAGGCGGCCCGTGCGGCCCGGTGGACGGACACGGTCGTGGAGGTGACGGACGCCGCCGCCGAGCTGATCGGGCGCCCCTGGTGGCAGGCTCCCGAACTGTGGTTCGGCGCGGGGATCGTCGGTGTGGCGGGCGGCGGCGCCGCGGCCGCGGCACTCGCGAGCCGACGGCGTCGCCGCCGCCGGCCGGCCGACCTGCTGGCCGAGGCCCGCACCCACCTGACCTCCGTCACCCTGGAGATGGACGCCACCGAGGTGAACGCGTCCACGGTGCCCGAGGACTCGCCCCACGCGGCCGCGCTGATGGAGCGCTTCCGCAACTTCCGGCGCCAGGCGCTCGACGCGTCGGTGGAGCTGGACCGCCTCGAGGCCCTGCCGGAGCGCAGCCTGCATCGCACGGAGCATGCCCGGGCCGCGGAGGACGTCCGGGACCGCGCCCGTGAGCTCGACCGCCTCGACGACGCCGTGGCCGCGGCGAACACCTTCCTCAACCGCCACCCGGGGTGGCCGGCGGCGTGGGACCAGCAGACCGCCCCGCTGCGGGCCGACCTGGACGCCGTCGGCACGCTGGCCTCCTCCGTCGGCTCCGCCGGGCCCGTCCGGTCCGCGGTCGCCGCGCTGGAGTCCTTCCGCACCGAGGCCCAGGACCGGCTCGAGGCGCTGGGTGCGGACCTGCAGGACGAGCGCCTGACCCCGGCCGCGGCGTTGGACGAGCTGGACGCGCTGCGGCGTCGCCTGACCGGGCTCGTCTCCGCCCTCGCCGACGCCGAGGTGGCGGCGTTCGGCAAGGACGAGGCCGAGCGTGAGCTGCTGCGCGACGAGCTGCGCACGCACCGTGGCCCGGTCCGGTCCGCGCGCGGCTCGATCCTGGACTCCGCGCTGCCGGCGGATGCCTACTGGACGGTGGTGGCCTTCACCACGGGCCACCAGGCCGGCGAGCGGTCCGTCCAGGACCACCGCCAGGCGCAGTCCAGCTCCTCCGAGGACCGGCTACGGATCCTCGGGCGGCTCGTTCTCCGGGGCGGGCTCGTCCGGCCGATTCTGAGCCGATCGGGGCCGGATCTGAGCCGGAAGCTCGTCCGGGCCGGGCACCCGGTCCCTGGCCCACCGTTCCGTTCTGCGAGACAGTGAAGGACCATGACCGCCGCTGACACCCCCGCACCCCGTCAGAACCCCCTCGCGTTCTTCCTCGACAAGGCCGTGCCCGAGGCGTGGCACGCGGTCGGGCCGCTGGTCTCGGCCGCGCGCGCCGCCGCCGAGCAGGCCGGGCTGGACCGGCAGCTCGTGGAGCTCGTGAACCTCCGGGTCTCCCAGCTCAACGGCTGCGTGTTCTGCCTGGACCGGCACACCCGCCAGGGCGCCGACGCCGGTCTGAGCGTGCAGCGCATGGGGCTGCTGCCGGCATGGCGTGAGGCAGGGGCCGTGTACTCGGAGCAGGAGCGCGCCGCGCTCGAGCTCGCCGAGGCGGCCACGGACCTCCCCGAGCAGGAGCAGCTGAACTACGTGCAGGCCTCCACGGCCGCCGTGCTCACGGACGCCCAGTACGCGGCCGTGCAGTGGGTCGCGATGGTGATCAACCTGACGAACCGCATCTCGATCCTGTCCCATCACCCCGTGCGGCGCCGGGACGGCTGACCCCTTCCCCGCCGCCGGCCCGGCGGCGGGGTCCACCCAGGAACGAGAGGATCGACCATGTCCGAGCAGACCCCCAGCCTGGAGCACCCGCAGGTCCGCAAGAACGGGGAGAGGTACGAGATCGTCGTCGATGACGCGGGCACGGTGGCCGGCTTCACGGTGGCGATCGACGACGACACCGCCGACGGCCCGGCCCAGCGGATCTTCCCGCACACCAAGGTCGACCACGCGTACCAGGGCCGGGGCCTGGCCTCGATCCTCGTACGCGAGGCGTTGAAGGACACCGTGGCCGCGGGCCGCCGGATCGTCCCCGTGTGCCCGTACGTGAAGGCCTGGGTGGACAAACACGACGACGTGGCCGGCGAAGTGGACCCGGCGCGGCCCGAGCATCTGCAGTTCCTGGAGTCCCGCCAGGGCTGACGCACCGCACCCGGAGACGAGAAGAGCCCCCGCCGATCCGGCGGGGGCTCCTTCTGGTCGGGGTGACAGGATTTGAACCTGCGGCCTCGTCGTCCCGAACGACGCGCGCTACCAAGCTGCGCCACACCCCGTTGGAGGTCTCAGACCTGAATCCAACAGAGAGCGACTATACCAGCCACACCGGGTGCCGCCAAACCGAGATGCGGGGCAGAATCGCACGCGTGAGACCTCTGCGCACCCCGCGAATCCGAGAGAGGCCGGCATGAGCTGGTGGCCGTTCCCGCGTTCCTCCGCGAGCCCCTCCCCCGACGACGACGGCGCCCCGGCCGCTGCCGAGCTCGAGGAGGCCGTGGCCGCCCTGCGACAGCTGTTGCGCGCGGAGCGGCACCGACTGCGCCCGGACAGCTGGGCCCTCGCGTGGGAGATGGTCGAGCAGGCCGCCGAGTACGCGCCAGCCTGGACTCGCCTGCAGCGCACACGGCCCGTGGAGACCCAGGAGCTCGTGCTCGCCCTCACCGGGCGCTTGGAGCCGCTGCTGTGCGACTTCCTCGCTCTCCCCGACTCGGAGAAGCCCACCCATGCCGACGCCGTGCACGCGCGCCTTCGGGAGCAGGGCACGGAGCACGGCCGGCTGCGCCGCCGACTCACCCGCGCGCTCACGGCACGACTGCGGGCCGGCGAGGAGCTCTGAGCGCCGCGGGTGAATGCACCCGGAACGCAGAAAGCCCCGTGCTCATCGCACAGGGCCGCCCGGTGAATCCTCCCGGG
>NZ_JBHNYP010000047.1:0-7124 GCF_054960655.1 Micrococcus sp. PSi08
GATCGACGGCAAGTCTGCAGCAGATCCGTATGCCATGGTTCCCTTTCTGGGCCGGGTGAATGCCGAGCGTGGGGCGGTGGACCGAGCTGGCTCGGGCCGTTCCGGCTCTCTGGACGCTCTTAACAGCCTCGTGTAGACATCGTCACACGAGCGGTTCGAGTGGGAACGGAGCGGGGACCATGACGATGGCAACGGCGGTGCATGAGAAGACGGGTCGCGTTGTTGCAGCTCAGGACATCTGGGCAAGAGGCGACCAGGAGTGGCAGGCAGCCCTCGGTGAGCTGTTCATATGCGGGGAGGCTGACTGCGGGATGCCTGTCTCGCTGGTCAGCCAGTCGATCAACGGGCGCTCGCCTCACTTCCGAGTTCGGGGCGAGCACACGGAACAGTGTCCGAAGCGAGGAGAGGCTGGCTCTCGAGGGGGCAGCGAGGTCGACGCCGTCCAGCCGCGGCGGGATAACCCCGGGGGCGCGTTGAAGATCAGCCCCGAGACGCCGCCTGCGAGCGGAAGCGGCGGCAGAGGTGGTGAAGCGACGCCGGGGACGACTGCGTATGCCGGGGAGGGTGCCGACCCCTCGGGCAAGTCGGGGGTCGAAGAACTCGATCAGTCCACCCATGGCATCGGCGCGATGCTGACCGATCTCTTGCGCGATCCGACTCACGCGGCCCCGGACCGGTGGCTGGAGTTGCCCGAGCGCGAGCGGGTCCGCTGGGGAGACGTCGTGTGGGCCAGTACAGATCTGGACCCGGACGATCAGGCGCGCATGGGCAAGCACATGATCGTGTGGGGCCCTGTTCAGTCGGTGGTGCGGGGCAAGGAGGTCTTCCTTAACTTCTTCGATAGACGCGGTGCCGTCATCCTCGACGAGGAATGCCAGGCTGCCGTGCAGCAGCGGGTTGAGCAGCTCGGGATCGACTGGGCGGAGGGCTGGGTCGACGGATGGGGTGTGATCGTCTACGGGGTCACCCGTCCGTTGAAGAACGGTACGCGCGTGAGCATCCGACCCAAGGACCCGCGATGGGTGGCAGTACGGCGGATCCCGGGTTCTAGTCGCCCCTGAACAGTGGCATACGGACTGTACAGGTGAGCCGCACGCCGTCGGACACTACATTGCACACGTGAGGTCGCAGAGGAGGACTTGTGCAGTCCTCCTCGCGTGTCCTGTGCAATCTTCCCTGCATCTCGACAGGTGCGTCGGCGAGGCGGGGGGAGGGACATCGGCGGCGCGGGCGGGCCTTATGGGCAGTGAACGAGAGTCGTCGGCCCCGTCCTCGGGGCCAGAGGGTGAGGCCGCAGATGAGCGTGGACATGGAGCCGCAGATGGGTGTGGGCACGGCGCAGGCCGGCGCACACCAGGAGGTCGACGAGGGGCTCAGGGTGCTGGCCCCTCAGCCGCAGCCGGCGAAGTTCCTCGGGATCGGATCAGGACTGGTCGCCGCCGGCGCGCTGGCCGCCGGCATGTTCGCCGCCACCGACCCGGCCCTGGCCTACACGGTCGCCGGCGGTGGCGCCGGCGTCTCGACGGCATCCCTGGTGGTGGCCGAGCGGGCGCGGCAGCGGGCCGAGATCGCCGACCACTTCACCGAGCAGATCTGCCCGGTGATGCTGATCCGCCCGCGGCCGTCCCGGGCCGCGGTGAAGCTCTCCCGCTGGCGTGGGGGGTTCATCGGCCTGCCCCAGCAAGTGCAGCTGACCTACCACGCGAGGGTGGTGCCAGACCCGGAGTGGCTGAAGTCCCTGGCCGAGGTCGCCTCGGTCAGCCTCGGGGCCAAGTACAAGGTGGAGGCCCACCTGCCGCGCAAGCGCCGCGTGGTGCTCGGTGCCGTGGAGGCCGAGCAGGTGGAGAAGACCGACCCCACCGTGGAACGCGCATCCCGGGTGGTGCGGGACCTGCTGGGCGAGTCCGCCCGCGTGAAGGTCGAGCTCAACAACGACGGCGACGCGACCCGCATCGAGGTCGCCCACGAGCAGGGCAGCAACATGGCCATGGCCTCCAAGCGGCTGCGCGTGGAGCGGGTCCTGGCCACCCGCGTGCCCGGAGACTGGGTCCCGGAGTGGAACCTGGTCGAGGACACCGTCGTGTTCTCCGCCCGCGAGCCGATGCCCTCCCTGGTCCTGCCCCCGCCGGAGCATTCCCCGCTGGTGCGCACCCACGCCGACTACCGAGATTTCCAGGTCCCCCTGGGTGTGGACGAGGACGGCGAGCAGCTCTCCTGGCACCCCCGCAAGCAACCCCACATGGTGGTGGTCGGCACCACCGGCTCGGGCAAGACCGTCGTGGAGCAGAACGTCGTCCAGCGCCTGACCCAGGCCGGCTGGAAGGTCTGGGTGATCGACGGCAAGCGGATCGAGTTCATCGGCCTGCGGGACTGGCCGAACGTGGAGCGGCTGGCCTCGCGCATCGAGCACCAGGTGAAGCTGATCGAGGACGCCCACGACCTGATGAACGAGCGCTACGCGCTGATCGAGGCCGGCAAGGCGACCTCCGCCGACTTCGAGCCCGTGGCCCTGATCGTCGACGAGGCCACCACGCTACTCGAGGCCGCCGACGACTGGTGGGCCGAGGTCAAGCCCAAGGGCGGATCCTCCAAGTCCGCGGTGCTCAAGCGCCTGGGCAACATCGGACGCCTGGGCCGCTCGGCGAAGATCCACATGCTCATCGGCCTCCAGCGCGCGGACACCCGCTTCATCTCCGGTGAGTTCCGCGACAACCTCGGCATGCGCGTGGCCATGTCCCGCCTCAGCCCCGATGGCGCCAAGATGATGTGGGACTCCTACGTGGTCGGCACCACCATCCCCCGGCACATCAAGGGCCGCGGCATGGCCCTGAATTCCGCCGGCGTGCCCGTCATGATCCAGACCATCTACGCCCCCAACCCCGACCCGGGATCCGACGACTACGACCCCCAGCGCGTCGCCGCGGTGCGCCCCCGCGAAGTCGTGCACAAGAAGATGCTGGTGGAGATCCTCGAGCCGGTCACGGTGGACCTGGACGGCAACGAGGACCGCACCAGCTACGCCGACTACATGGACGCCCGCGTCTACGAGGCCCCCGACCAGCCCCAGGTGCAGCCGGCCACCGCGCCCGCCGCCAGCGCGGCCGTCCCGGCCGGCGCGCTCGCGGCCTTGCAGTCCCTGAACACTGCTCCCGCCACTGCCGCGGTCGAGGAACGCCCGACCGGGCGCCCCTCTCCGGCTGTGCTGGCCGACCCCAGCCGCCCCGTGATCGCCGAGCGCAAGCACGTGCCCTACGTCCCCGACGACGAGCAGGACCTCTTCGAGGGCTACGGCGAGCCCGTCGAGTCCCCGGCCGAGGAGTTGCAGGCCGGCGACCTGATCCAGATCGACCCCGACGCCGAGACCTGGGCGGTGCTCGCCGAGGACCCCCAGGAGGACGAGACCGGGATCTACCTGGAGTACATCGAGCGCGACACCGGGGAGGCCGGCGGCATCTCCGTGGCCGCCACCGAGATGCTGCCCACCCGCCACGTCGAACACGAGGAGAACTGAGATGAGCGCGAACACCAACGGCACCAGCGACGGCACCGACATCATCTGGATCACCCTGGCCGGCATGTTCTTCCTGGGCACCGGCGCCTTCACCGCCTGGGCCGCCAGCGCCATGAACTCCGTGCGCCAGAGCCTGCTGGAGATCGGCCTGCTCGTCCCCGCAGACCAGGCCGCCTTCGAGCTCGCAGACACCGGCGTCGGCGTCAGCCTCCCCCTGGTCCTGGGGGCCGGCGCCGTGCTCGTGGCCATCGTCATGATCGCCGCCTATCGGTCCGCCAGACGCCGGGCCCGCGGCCTGGACGACTGACCTGACGGACTCGTCAGCAGCTAGGGACATGTCGCGGAGAGCCCGGCCTTGTGGTCAGTGAAGGCGCCCGTGCAGGGCGGATGGATCGGACCAGGAGGTTGGCATGTGCAGGGCTCAGGGCGAGGCGGGGTGTCCCCACGGACGTCGATGCCCCCCGAACGCAACGGCACGGGATGCCGCGCTGAAGCGTCGACGGGAGAACCGGGCGATCGGACAGCAGATCGCCCGATGGGCCAAGGCCGAGGGCAAGGCTGACGAGCTGGCCGAGCTGAAGAAGCAGCGCAAGCCCATCAACGAGATCAAGGAGTGGGCCGGTCAGGCCGGCGCCCCGGAAAGCGTCTTCGCCCGCGCCGCGGGCCCGGCCAAGAAGGGATGGGAGGCGGCCAAGACCGAGCTGCGCAACGACCCCAAGGCCCCAGCCCGCCGAGGACCGGCCCGCGGGGGAGCGCCGGCCGCCGCAGCCGCCGGCGGAGCAGGAGGCGGCGGCGGAGGTGGGGGCGCTGGCGGCGCCGGAGTGGCCGGTGGCGGCGGAGCCGTCGGCGGCGCAGGCGCAGGCGCCGGCCGCGACCACCGCACCCCGACCCCGGCTCCCGGCTCAGCCTCGACGGGCGCTCGCGGACCTGAGTGGTCGGAATGGGAGAACCAGTGCGGCGAGGAAGAAGCCGCCCGTGTGGCGTTGCTGGTGGAGCGGCAGGGGCGCACCGCCGAAGAGCGGCAGCTGATGCGGATGGACTCGGCGCGTGAGGGTGCGCCGGTCGCGGGCAAGGGCGTCAACGACATCAAGCGTCTGGTGTGGGACGACGGCGCGTGCGGCTACTTCAAGCCCTACGACGAGCTGGACATGGACACCGCCGAGCACTATGGCCACGACGGCCGGCACCAGCCCACCCATGAGGCCGCGGCCTCGCAGTTCGCCCAGGCGCTGGGCCCGAAGTACGCGGCTCTGGTGCCTCCGGTGGCCCTGGTCAAGTACGACGGCCAGTGGGGCTCCATCTCCTATGGAGTCCCCGGGGGGCCGATGATGGCGAAGATGAACGTGATGCACATGGCAGAGCACCACTCCGACCAGGCCAGCGATCTGGCCTTCTTCGACTGCCTGATCGGGCAGGTCGACCGCCACCGCGGCAACGTCCTGATGGACCGCCGCGGCCTCTCGGCGATCGACAACGGATTCGCCTTCACCGACGGCGTCGGCGGCGTGAACGCCTCGATGTTCGTCGCCGCGCGCTCCCAGCACCCGCAGGCCCGCGCGACCACTCGGGAGGAGAAGGCCATCCTGGCCCGCTTCCTGGACTCCGAAGACGGCCTGGGCCTGCGCGGCACGATCGAGGAAGGCCGCTTCCACGAGGTGCGCCGGCGGGCACGCCTGATGCAGAGCAAGGGCCGGATCCTGAGCCTGTCGAATCTCTACGAGCGCTGATAAACTGATGCAGGATCAACATAAGGAGATCTGATGTTCACCATCACCATCCACCACCTGGACGGCCCCTCCGGCCTCCAGCGGCACGTCGGATACGTGCACGTTGACGGGGAGGACGTCCAGATCCATGACCCCGAGGGGCACCTCGACCTCGAGCTGCCCACCCCCACCGTCGACGACCTCGGCCGCGGTGAGCGCCGGCGCGCCACCTACGCCCAGGACCCCGTCGTGTGGGCCTACAACCTGCCCGCCCTGCTCCGCGGGCCCTACGTGCTCGCCCAGCGTCATGACCAGACGCCGGACTGGGTCGAGCAGCTGCTGGAGCAGCCGCAGGCGCCGGCCGCCAGCTCCCCCGGTGACGCCGAGCTCATCGCGCAGCTCATCGCGGGCAGCTCCGCAGCCAAGGAGGCCGCGGCCGAGCCGGCATGACCGGCCGCGGCGCTCGCGTGCGGATGAGCTCGCGGCCGCAGCTTGGGCCCGCGGATCGGACGGGGACGTGTCGCGGAGATGCAGCATGAGCTGCTGTTGAACCGACCGCGAAAGACGCTTGTGCGGTAGGCGGGGGACGTGTATGGTTAGACACGTAGCGGGCCCCATCAGGGGGCCTGCACCCCTCACCGAAGGAACGCCCCATGGGACGCATCGCCCACCGCATCTACAACGTCTACGGCCCGGACAGCGCCGACATCGACTGCCTCTGCCCCCTCTGCGGCAAGGCCGACTACGTCTCCATCACCCAGGACGAGGCGGACGCCCTGGACGCCGGCCAGCCCGTCCACGAGGTCCTGCCCCACCGCACCAAGGTGGAGCGGGAGCGGATCATCTCCCAGATCTGCCCCGACTGCCAGGCAAACCTCTGCTGACCTCCCCGCCACGGCGGCCCCCCTCACTGGAGGGGGGCCGCCGTCGTCTCATGCGCCAACGCTCCAGCCCCGGGCCGGCAAGACACCTGCGGAGCCGGGGGGACGCGCACACGGGGGCAGCACCGCCAGGGCCACCCATGGTCGCAGCGTCGGCGGCCCCGTCCACTCGACGGCGACGCCGGCGTGCGGACGTCCCGGCCCGGCCAGCCCGGAGCGAACGCGTCCGCGAGCGCGGGTCGGCCGGGGACGTGGCGTGGAGATGTGCTGCCGGCGGCCGCGGCTGCTTCAGCTCGGGGCGCCGGCGGCCGCGGGTCCGGGGCACGTCCCCGGCGTGGTCGTTGGGTCGACAGCGATTTCCGCGGGAGGTGGGCTCTCTGGCGGCTGAGTCGGGACAAGATGGGCGGAGGGTGCCGGCGGCGTGGATCGGCGCCAGGCCGAGTCCCGGGGGTTCCCGGTAGGAGGGTAGATGGCAGGCGATGAGCAGGCGTCGGCGGAGCGGGCCTCGCAACTCAAAGCTCGCGGGAGGTGGCTGGCCGCGTGGGGGGCCATCGTGGGGGCGATCTGGTCCGCTGTAACGACGCTGGGCGTGCTGGCCTCGGAGGACGACAGCCTGGGATTTTCAGCTCCGCCGCCCCCTGGAGGGGAGCCTGCGATGTCGCCTGAGCTGCGCGCGCTGTTCGTCCTGGCGTGGGTGTTCTTCGTGGCCGTGCTCCGTGCCCTGGTGTCGACGCGGCAGGCTGGCAGGGCGCGGTCCATCTGGGCGTTTGCGGCGTTCGGCGTGGCCTGCGTGCCGCTGGCGGCCGGGTTTGTCTGGCGCAGCCCGGTGGTCGACTCGATCGAGGCGTGGGGGTTGCTCTTGTCCTCTGTGGCCATCTTCGGTGGCCTCTTCTGGCAGGACGAGCTGACGCTCCGTGCTGAGCGCCTGGAGGATCAAGTTGCGGAGGAAGCCGAGCGGAAGAGGAGTCAGCGCGAGGCGGACCTGCGTTGGTACGAGCAGGAGTTGAGCCGCGTGGAGGGCAAGCT
>NZ_JBHNYP010000048.1:0-6043 GCF_054960655.1 Micrococcus sp. PSi08
AATGCGGGAAGGGCCTCGCACCAACAGTGCGAGGCCCTCCCTCAAAAAATGTCCGGCGGCGACCTACTCTCCCACAACCTCCCGGTTGCAGTACCATCGGCGCTGTGGGCCTTAGCTTCCGGGTTCGGAATGGAACCGGGCGTTTCCCCCACGCTATGACCGCCGTAACCCTAACCCCACACCACCACCCTCAACACGGGCAACAGCAGGGAAACCTACGGGTCACACAACAGTGACACTATTCAACTGAAACACCCCAACCATCCACCAACACATGGACAGCCGGTTGCAATCAGACAACCGCACAGTGGACGCGAACACCAACCCATCACCTTGAAGCAAGCAATGGAATAAGAGTGTGTGTAAGTCATCGGCCTATTAGTACTGGTCAGCTTCACGAGTCTTCAGTCCTCGCTTCCACATCCAGCCTATCAACCCAGTGTTCTAGCTGGGGGCCTCACACCCTCAAAGGGGCAAGGAAATCTCATCTCGAAGCCGGCTTCCCGCTTAGATGCTTTCAGCGGTTATCCATCCCGAACGTAGCTAATCAGCCATGCACCTGGCGGTACAACTGACATACCAGAGGTTCGTCCGTCCCGGTCCTCTCGTACTAAGGACAGACCTTCTCAAATTTCCAACGCGCGCAGAGGATAGGGACCGAACTGTCTCACGACGTTCTGAACCCAGCTCGCGTACCGCTTTAATGGGCGAACAGCCCAACCCTTGGGACCTACTCCAGCCCCAGGATGCGACGAGCCGACATCGAGGTGCCAAACCATGCCGTCGATATGGACTCTTGGGCAAGATCAGCCTGTTATCCCCGAGGTACCTTTTATCCGTTGAGCGACGGCCGTTCCACAACGAGCCGCCGGATCACTAGTCCCGACTTTCGTCCCTGCTCGAGCTGCCACTCTCACAGTCAAGCTCCCTTGTGCACTTGCACTCGACACCTGATTGCCAACCAGGCTGAGGGAACCTTTGGGCGCCTCCGTTACATTTTAGGAGGCAACCGCCCCAGTTAAACTACCCATCAGGCACTGTCCCTGACCCGGATCACGGGCCGAAGTTAGATATCCAGAGTGACCAGAGTGGTATTTCAACGGCGACTCCACGAACACTGGCGTGCCCGCTTCACAGTCTCCCACCTATCCTACACAAGTCACACCGAATACCAATACCAAACTATAGTAAAGGTCACGGGGTCTTTCCGTCCTTCTGCGCGTAACGAGCATCTTTACTCGTAATGCAATTTCGCCGAGTTCATGGTTGAGACAGCGGGGAAGTCGTTACTCCATTCGTGCAGGTCGGAACTTACCCGACAAGGAATTTCGCTACCTTAGGATGGTTATAGTTACCACCGCCGTTTACTGGGGCTTAAGTTCTCCGCTTCGCCGAAGCTAACGGGTCCCCTTAACCTTCCAGCACCGGGCAGGAGTCAGTCCATATACATCGTCTTACGACTTCGCATGGACCTGTGTTTTTGATAAACAGTCGCTTCCCCCTGGTCTCTGCGGCCCCGATCCCCTCACACCAGCACGTGGTGCTCAAGGTTGGGGCCCCCCTTCTCCCGAAGTTACGGGGGCATTTTGCCGAGTTCCTTAACCATGATTCTCTCGATCGCCTTAGTATTCTCTACCTGACCACCTGTGTCGGTTTAGGGTACGGGCAGTTTGAACCTCGCGCCGATGCTTTTCTAGGCAGCATAGGATCACCGGATCACCCACCATGTGGGCGCCCATCAGGTCTCAGGCATACAGCCGGCGGATTTACCTACCGGCAGCCCTACACCCTTAGACCAGGTCATTTCCATTGCCCGGCCCGGCTACCTTCCTGCGTCACACCTGTTAATGCGCTTGCCTCCCCGGTTCAGGTCCCGCGCTCCCCATCACCGACCCCGTCAAAGACGGGGTTCGGGATGGTTCGGGCGGTTAGTATCACCGGCTCAACATGGACGGTTCTTCACTGGTACGGGAATATCAACCCGTTGTCCATCGACTACGCCTGTCGGCCTCGCCTTAGGTCCCGACTTACCCAGGGCAGATTAGCTTGACCCTGGAACCCTTAGTCATCCGGCGGACGGGTTTCTCACCCGTCTTTCGCTACTCATGCCTGCATTCTCACTCGTCCACAATCCACCAGAAGTTACCCGCTGGCTTCACCTCGTGAACGACGCTCCCCTACCCATCCAGCAAAACTGAATGCCACGGTTTCGGCGGTGTACTTGAGCCCCGCTACATTGTCGGCGCGGAATCACTTGACCAGTGAGCTATTACGCACTCTTTCAAGGGTGGCTGCTTCTAAGCCAACCTCCTGGTTGTCTCAGCAACTCCACATCCTTTCCCACTTAGCACACGCTTAGGGGCCTTAACCGGTGGTCTGGGCTGTTTCCCTCTCGACTATGAAGCTTATCCCCCACAGTCTCACTGCCACGCTCTCACTTCCCGGCATTCGGAGTTTGGCTGAAGTCAGTAACCTTGTAGGGCCCATCGTCCATCCAGTAGCTCTACCTCCGGGAAGAAACACGTGACGCTGCACCTAAATGCATTTCGGGGAGAACCAGCTATCACGGAGTTTGATTGGCCTTTCACCCCTACCCACAGCTCATCCCCTCCATTTTCAACTGAAGTGGGTTCGGTCCTCCACGCGCTCTTACACGCGCTTCAACCTGGCCATGGGTAGATCACTCCGCTTCGGGTCTAGGACACGCGACTCAATCGCCCTATTCAGACTCGCTTTCGCTACGGCTTCCCCACACGGGTTAACCTCGCCACGTATCACTAACTCGCAGGCTCATTCTTCAAAAGGCACGCTGTCACCCCACAAGAAGGCTCCAACGGTTTGTAGGCACATGGTTTCAGGTACTATTTCACTCCCCTCCCGGGGTACTTTTCACCATTCCCTCACGGTACTGATCCGCTATCGGTCAACAGGTAGTATTCAGGCTTACCAGGTGGTCCTGGCAGATTCACACGGGATTCCTCGGGCCCCGTGCTACTCGGGCAACCCTCCAACAGCGGCGGAACACATTTCGACTACGGGACTCTCACCCTCTACGGTCCAGCATCCACACTGGTTCGTCTATATGCCCGCACCTCACTGCGCCATGCCGGCAGACATGACAAGGAGGGGCCCACAACACCGCACATGCAACCCCTGCCGGGTATCACACACATACGGTTTAGCCCCATCCGCGTTCGCTCGCCACTACTAACGGAATCACTTTTGTTTTCTCTTCCTGTGGGTACTGAGATGTTTCACTTCCCCACGTTCCCTCCACCCGGTCTATGTGTTCAACCGGGGGTCACACGACACGTCGTGCGGGGTTTCCCCATTCGGAAATCCTGGTCTCAACGTCCGGTTATCGACTCCACCAGGCTTATCGCAGATTCCCACGTCCTTCTTCGGCTCCTGTTGCCAAGGCATCCACCATGCGCCCTTGGAAACTTTCACACACAATGAAAGTCCTCAAATGAGCAATATCTAACTAAGATGTCATTCTCGGCATCACCACACCTCACACACCACCCCAGGGGGAACAGTGCGATCAACGATGCAGCAACAAAAAAAATAAGATGCTCGCGTCCACTATGCAGTTCTCAAACAACAACCCACACCCCATCCACCAACCCACAAGGCCAGCTTCACAAGATACGGAGACCAGAAACAACAACCCCAACCCTCACAGATCAGGGTGCCTGCTGTTCCAGGACCCAACAGTGTGCCAACACCAGCTCGCAGCCACCAACACCACCCATTCCAACCACACCCGCAAAGGCATGACGTACTCGAGCACTGCCGGCACCACCACTGGCACCATTCATTGATGTTCCACCCATGAGCAACCCGCCATCACACACGCGGTGATGCAACGGGCACTAATGCTCCTTAGAAAGGAGGTGATCCAGCCGCACCTTCCGGTACGGCTACCTTGTTACGACTTAGTCCCAATCGCTGGTCCCACCTTCGACGGCTCCCCCCACAAGGGTTAGGCCACCGGCTTCGGGTGTTACCAACTTTCGTGACTTGACGGGCGGTGTGTACAAGGCCCGGGAACGTATTCACCGCAGCGTTGCTGATCTGCGATTACTAGCGACTCCGACTTCATGGGGTCGAGTTGCAGACCCCAATCCGAACTGAGACCGGCTTTTTGGGATTAGCTCCACCTCACAGTATCGCAACCCATTGTACCGGCCATTGTAGCATGCGTGAAGCCCAAGACATAAGGGGCATGATGATTTGACGTCGTCCTCACCTTCCTCCGAGTTGACCCCGGCAGTCTCCCATGAGTCCCCACCATTACGTGCTGGCAACATGGAACGAGGGTTGCGCTCGTTGCGGGACTTAACCCAACATCTCACGACACGAGCTGACGACAACCATGCACCACCTGTGAACCCGCCCCAAAGGGGAAACCGTATCTCTACGGCGATCGAGAACATGTCAAGCCTTGGTAAGGTTCTTCGCGTTGCATCGAATTAATCCGCATGCTCCGCCGCTTGTGCGGGCCCCCGTCAATTCCTTTGAGTTTTAGCCTTGCGGCCGTACTCCCCAGGCGGGGCACTTAATGCGTTAGCTGCGGCGCGGAAACCGTGGAATGGTCCCCACACCTAGTGCCCAACGTTTACGGCATGGACTACCAGGGTATCTAATCCTGTTCGCTCCCCATGCTTTCGCTCCTCAGCGTCAGTTACAGCCCAGAGACCTGCCTTCGCCATCGGTGTTCCTCCTGATATCTGCGCATTCCACCGCTACACCAGGAATTCCAGTCTCCCCTACTGCACTCTAGTCTGCCCGTACCCACCGCAGATCCGGGGTTAAGCCCCGGACTTTCACGACAGACGCGACAAACCGCCTACGAGCTCTTTACGCCCAATAATTCCGGATAACGCTCGCACCCTACGTATTACCGCGGCTGCTGGCACGTAGTTAGCCGGTGCTTCTTCTGCAGGTACCGTCACTTTCGCTTCTTCCCTACTGAAAGAGGTTTACAACCCGAAGGCCGTCATCCCTCACGCGGCGTCGCTGCATCAGGCTTTCGCCCATTGTGCAATATTCCCCACTGCTGCCTCCCGTAGGAGTCTGGGCCGTGTCTCAGTCCCAGTGTGGCCGGTCACCCTCTCAGGCCGGCTACCCGTCGTCGCCTTGGTGAGCCATTACCTCACCAACAAGCTGATAGGCCGCGAGTCCATCCAAAACCGATAAATCTTTCCAACACCCACCATGCGGTAGGCGCTCCTATCCGGTATTAGACCTAGTTTCCCAGGCTTATCCCAGAGTTAAGGGCAGGTTACTCACGTGTTACTCACCCGTTCGCCACTAATCCACCCAGCAAGCTGGGCTTCATCGTTCGACTTGCATGTGTTAAGCACGCCGCCAGCGTTCATCCTGAGCCAGGATCAAACTCTCCGTAAAAAAATTACAGAACAACACCGTGGCAGCCGGAAATAACCACCACGACATCCATTCAATACCTAGCAAACCATCACCACACCACGGGGGTGGCAGGCGATGATCAACCAATATGTGTTAAAACAATTGGCATCAACAAACTTGGCACACTATTGAGTTCTCAAACAACAGGCGCTTCCAGCTTCAGCGACCCGCTCCGCGGGCCGTTTCGCTCTGGAGCAACTTCTCCATCCTAGACCATCCGTTTCGACCGTGTCAACTCCGTGTCCGAAGCATTCACCGTCCGTTCACATGGTCGGGCTAGAAAACCTTACCACATGATCCGACCATGTCAACTCCGCTCAACGCGGTGTCAGACACTCACCGGACCATCCACGTGGAAGGCCTTGAAAAGCTTACCACATGATTCCCGGCTGTCAAACCAGATCATCTTCTTCAGGAATCCCGACCCGCATCACTGCCGGCCGCGCACCCGGTGAGCACCACCCGCCCTGGACCTGCCATTCTCGGCATGAATCCGCGGATTCTGTGTTCTTCACCCCGCCTCCCGGTCACCCGGTCGGCGTCTTGAGCACGAGATGGAACTCTACACACGAATCCCACCGAACACAAAATCAGGGGTGACACCCGGCGT
>NZ_JBHNYP010000049.1:0-4537 GCF_054960655.1 Micrococcus sp. PSi08
GGGGAGACCTTTGCGTGGTGCGCCATCTCGCTGCCCTGGTCCCTTACCAGCGAGGTCTGCATCATCCGGGGCAGCTCGGTGAAGTACTCGATCACCGCGTCCGCGGGGGCCCTCGGCGTGTTTCGAGGGCAGGGCGAGCGGGCCGGTGAACCCGCTCATCCGCTCCACCAGCGTCGCCGCGCACGAGGACCCGTTCTTCCCGATGATCAGGTCGCCCTCCCAGTGCCCGGGTACCCGCCGCTTCGCCGCGTCCTCGCCACGCTCCGCGATCGGGACCATCCCCACGATCGGCCCGCCTCGGGAGCGGCCGTGCGTGCGGGGCCGGCGCTTGGTCCGTTTGGACTGCAAGAAGATCCCACGCTTGGCGAGTTCTCCGCGGGGGATCGCGTAGATGTACTGGTAGATCGCTTCTCCGCTGACGGTGCGGCCCTGAGCGTCGGGAGAGTTCGCCATGCGTTCAACGGTCGGGTCTGCGGCCTCCAGACGCAAGCCACCCGCGATCTCGTTCGGCATCCATGACGCTGCGAGGTCGGCGTTGACGCGGGCCTCGAGTACCGGGTCCTTTGCCACTTTCCGGACCTGTGGGCGAGAGCGCTGGCGTTGCGCTTTCACGTCCGCGGTCACGGCTTGATAGCCGCGCGTCTTCGTCGAGTTCGGTCGAAGCTCTCTGGAGACCACCGAAGGGCATCTACCCAGGTGAGACGCGATCCTCCGGACTCCCCACCCGGCCTTCGATCCCGTCGAGATCTCCATCCGCTCCGTGAACGTGAGTCGCCGCCGCACCATCCCAGGCCTCCTCGCCTCGAGCCCCCACCGACCGGGAGTGTTGCTACGACGCTATGACACCACCAACCGACAGTCATCTCTTGCCGATTTACATTCAGCCGACGACCCGAATGAAGCCAGCAGCCGAATGCACTCGACGGTCTACGTCGAAGTCGTGGTCTGGTCCAGGTCTCGGCGTCCCTTGCGGAGCCCGATTTCGTAGGCTGTAAAGGAAATGAGCGTCAGTGCGATTAACGGCAGCACGAACCACGCCATGGCTACGGTGAATCCCTCCAGTGCATCGTGCGCTGTGGCAGCCAGCACAAGGTATCCGGTGTAGGCGGCGTACAAAACCACGAACAAGCCGCCCTCCCAACGCGCCACCGCGAAGCCCGTGAACGCGATCGGCAGTAGTGCCACTGCGGCCGCCAGCATTACTGGGATATCGAAGGCCACTGCGGCGCCGGATACGGGAATGCCCTCAAGAGAGATGAGCGCGGTTAGTCCTAGCACTACCCCTATGTTGAAGATATTGCTGCCGACCACGTTGCCCACCGCTAGGTCGCGTTCACCGCGACGCACGGCAATGATGGACGTCGCCAGCTCGGGCAGCGATGTCCCGACAGCCACAACGGTCAGTCCGACCACGAGGCTGCTTACGCCCAACGTGGTGGCTATGTTCACTGCTCCTTCCACGAGCAGCGTGGCACCGGCGACCAGCAACGCGACCCCCAGCAGCACAAAGAAGAGCGACCTGCTGACCGAGGCGCCTAGCGCAGCCCCTTCCTCGTCGGCTGGATCGACGGTTGCCGAATCTCCTGTCCCTTCCCGGGCATTCACCGCGGTCTTGGCGTCCCGCCGACTAATCACCACGGACATTATGGTGTGGACCACCACACCGAAAAATAGTATCAGCCCGTCCACCGCACTGATCCTCCCATCCAGGGACACAAGGAGCAGTAGAACTGACAAGACGACCATCAGGGGCAGGTCAAAGCGGATCAGCCTCCGCTTTACAGCGAGGGGAACGACCAGCGCGGACAGTCCCAGGATGAGCAGGACATTAATGATGTTGCTGCCAACCGCATTGCCCACGGCAAGCCCCGGTTCATCACGCAGTACAGCACCGACGCTCACTGCGAACTCGGGTGCCGACGTCGCCGCTGACACTACGGTGAGACCGATCACCAATGACGAAATCCCGAAACGTCCGGCCAGTGCTGACGCCCCACGCACCAAAAATTCCCCACCCAAGACCAGCAGCACCAGTCCGGCCACGATCCGTCCAATATCAAGCGCATCCATGAGTAGGAGTGTACGGACCACAGTTCAGGCCCTGCCACGAGCACCCGCTGACCTCGAGATTTCACTGGGGTGTGGTCTCGACGGGTGGGCGTCATAGAGAAAGGTGCTCCTGGCCTGGGATGATACGGGGTGTCGAGTCTCGTAATCCCTGGCCGGAAGGAGCACCTTTCAGGTGTCCCACCCTACCGTGTTCTTCTACCCCCGCCCGCGTGTGGACGTCGCTGAGGTCCCGGCGGCCTCGCATGCGGGCGCGGTGCTGCTGACCGACACGATCCACGCCACCGGCCTCGCCTCTTCGCTGCGTGAAGCGTTGGGTTCATGGACGAAACCGCTGGCCGAGCATCACGCCTCCAAGGTCCTGCTGGACCTCGCGATGACTCTCGCGGTGGGCGGGGAGGTCGCCCGTGACACCGACCTGCTGCGGTGCGAGCCGGGCCTGTTCGGTGACGTCGCCTCGGCCCCAACGATCTCCCGCACGCTCACCACCCTCGCTGAGGACGCGCCCGCCGTGATGACCGCGATCGCCAGGGCTCGCAGGACCGCGCGCGAGCAGGCCTGGGCCCTGGCCGGCGAGCATTCCCCGGCCGAGGGGACGAGCGCGAAGACCCCGCTGGTCATCGACCTCGACGCCACCCTGATCAACGTCCACAGTGAGAAGGAGCAAGCCGCCCCGACGTTCAAACGCGGCTTCGGCTACCACCCTCTGTACGCGTTCCTGGACCACGGCAGCGAAGGAACCGGGGAACCGCTCGCGATCCACCTTCGCCCCGGCAACGCGGGCTCGAACACCGCCAGCGATCACATCGCCGTCACCCGTCTGGCCCTTGCGCAGCTCCCACCGGCCCTGCTGGGCCGGGGCGGGCGGGGATCGAAAAAGGTCCTGATTCGCACCGACGGGGCCGGCGGCCCCAAGGACTTCGCGGGCTGGCTGGAGCGGCAGCGTCTGGCCTACTCAGTCGGGTTCACCCTCCCCGCGAACACTCCTGACCTGTTGGAACGTATTGATGAGGCGAAGGCGTGGACTCCTGCCTACGACACCGACACCGAAGGGATCCGCGATGGGGCATGGGTCGCGGAACTGACCGGACTACTGGACCTGCCCGGGTGGCCCCCGGAATGCGGGTAACCGTAAGGAAGGAACGCCCCCACCCCGGAGTGCAGCTACGGATCACCGATCACAAAGGGATGCGGATCACTGCGTTCGCGACCAACGCCCCACGCGGCCAGCTTCCAGTGCTGGAGCTGCGTCACCGCCGCCGCGCGCGCTGCGAGGACCGGATCCGCAACGCCAAGGACATGGGCCTGATGAAGTTCCCGCTGCAGGGATTCGCGCAGAACCAGGTCTGGTGCCAGATCGTCCAGCTCGCCGGCGTCATCGTCGCCTGGATGCAGGCCATCGCGCTGGCCGGCCATGATGCACGTCGCTGGGAGCCCAAACGGTTTCGCGCACGGTTGTTCGAGATCCCCGCGACCATCGTGCGCCGCTGTCGGCACAAGATCCTGCATTCGAGGCTCATCGCATTTGAGGGTGTAGCAAGGGTCTGAAGCCGCCTGATTCGAGGAGGCTGCGGGCGATGTAGTTGGTGAGGTTGCGGAAGCCGAGGGCGGAGCCGCGCAGGTGTTCGAGCCGGCCGTTGATCGCCTCCGTCGGACCGTTGCTGGTGCCCAGTCGCTCGAAGAACGCCAGCACGTCGGCGGCGCGTTTGGTCAGTGTCCGGCCGAGCTTGCCCAGTTCCTCGAGGGTGTCGGGGACCTTCTTGCTCAGCGCCGCGATCACCTTCTCCATCTTGGCCTTAGCCTTTGCGCGGTCGAATTCTCGATACGCGGCGACCATGGCCTGGTAGATCTCCCAGGCCGCTTCGACCGCGGCGTGCTTCTCGTGGGCGAAGAGGACGCTGAGGTGTTCTTTTTGGCGGTCGGTCAGCAGGCTCATCCCGGTGTGGAGGGTGCGGCGCAGTTGCGTCCGGCAGAGTGGTGTACGAATCCCGCAGCACGTTGACTCCGGTTGGCGTGTCGACCGCGAAGTAGAAGCGGTCACCGCGGGAGGCTTTCGAGGAAACTCTCACATCCCACTCGAAAGGGACACCCGCGATGACCGCTCCCCACGATATCGACCCCCAGGCGTTTCTGTCCGATCTGCTCACCCAGGCCTCGCCGGACTTGATGCGTCAGATGCTCACCACCTTCATCAATGCCCTGCTGTCGGCCGAGGCTGACAGCGTGTGCGGCGCCGCCTACGGCGCCCGCTCGGATGAGCGCACCAACCGGCGTAACGGCTACCGGCACCGGGACCTGGACACCCGCGCCGGCACCATCGACGTCGCGATCCCGAAACTGCGCGAAGGCACCTACTTTCCCGACTGGCTCCTGGAGCGGCGCCGCCGCGCCGAGGCAGCGCTGACCACGGTGGTCGCCACCTGCTACCTGCTCGGCGTCTCCACCCGCCGGATGGACAAACTGGTGCAGA
>NZ_JBHNYP010000050.1:0-4453 GCF_054960655.1 Micrococcus sp. PSi08
GATCCGCGCCAGGACGCACGAGCGGACACGAGACAGCACGTCCCCAGTCCTCGGGACTGCTGAAGGTTCGGTTGACACCTGATCTGTGGGGACATGAGGTCCCCGCTGGAAGGATGTCGACATGCCTGCAGCACACCCCAAGGAGTTCCGTGACGACGTGGTCGCGGTCGCCCGTCGTGGCGAGGCCCCGATCGCTCAGCTCGCCAAGGACTTCGGGATCTCCGAGTCCTGCCTACGCAACTGGCTCCATCAGGCCGATGTCGAGGACGGCCACCGTCCCGGCGTGACCAAGGCCGAGAACGAGGAGCTGCGCGAGGCGCGGAAGAAGATCCGCTTGCTGGAGCAGGAGAACGAGGTCCTGCGCCGCGCCGCGGCGTACCTGTCGCAGGCGAACTTGAGGCTGGGTCAGAGCCCAAAATGACCTACCCGCTGGTCCGTGACCTTGCCGTCGACGGGATCCCCGTGACGGTGACCTGCCGGGTGCTGAAGTTCTCGACCCAGGCGTTCTATGCCTGGTGCGCCGACCCGGTCAGCGAGCGGGACCTGGTCGACGCCTACGCGATGAACGCCGCGTTCGAGGTCCACCGTGACGACCCTGGGTTCGGGTACCGGTTCATCGCCGACGAGCTCGCCGCGGCCGGGCACGAGATCTCGGAGCGGCGGGTATGGAAGATCTGCTCCCAAGCACAGATCGTCTCCGCCCACGCCCGCACTCGTGGCCGGTGGAAGAAGCCGGGCCCGCCCGTGCACGACGACCTCGTCGAGCGGGACTTCACCGCGACAGGCCCGAACCGGTTGTGGCTGACCGACATCACCGAGCACGCCACCGCCGAGGGGAAGCTGTACCTGTGCGCGGTCAAGGACGTGTGGTCGCGCCGGATCGTCGGCTACTCGATCGACGACCGGATGCCGGCCGCCCTCGCGGTTGACGCCCTCGAGATGGCCGTCGCCCGCCGCGGCCCGGGCGAGGTCACCGGCTGCGTGGTGCACGCCGATAGGGGCAGCCAGTTCCGTGCTCGGCCCTACGTCACCGCCTTGCACCGGGCCGGACTGGTCGGGTCGATGGGACGGGTGGCCTCCAGCGCGGACAACGCCGCGATGGAGTCCTTCTTCGCCCTCCTGCAGAAGAACGTCCTGAACAGCCGCCGGTGGAGCAGCCGCGCTGAGCTGCGGCTGGCGATCGTCACCTGGATCGAACGGACCTACCACCGCCGACGCCGGCAGCGCGCCCTTGGAAAGACGACACCGGTCGAGTTTGAGACCATCTACTGGCCGACGAAAGCGGCCTGAACCACCACACCCGAAGTGTCAACCGAACCTTCAGCAGTCCCGTCGCCGCCGGACGGAATCCCCGGCTCGTTCGGCCTCGAGCGGGACAGGGCTGTGCAGTACGGCCGGCCCGCGGTGCAGGAACCCGTCCGAGAGCACTTGGCAGCGCAGGCCGCCCCGGCCGCGCATGGCGGCGTGCGCGCCCGGGGCGAGCACCCGGTCCATCCAGGCGCAGGGGTGGGCCGGCCGCCCACCCCGCAGCCGCACGAAAGCACCTTGGGACTCCAACGCGAATTCCCCGCCGAGCAGGGGCGCCAGCTCGGCGCCCCGGAGGACCACGTTGCGCCGGGTCAGGAGCGGGTCGAAGGGAGGTGTGCCCAGATCTGCCGCCATGGCCTCGAGTGCTTCGACGGCGAGCAGGGTGAGGGCGGCGTCCATGTGCGCGGCCTTGCCGAAGAACCGGTCGCCCACCACGCCCTTGCCGGCCACCAGCTCGACCCGGTCGGCATCCGTGGTGGGCACGTCCGCCGCGCCGTCCCGGGCGCGGCCGAAGTAGGCATGGCCCGGGGACACGAGCAGGTGCAGGATCTCCACGTCGTACTGATAGGTCTGCATCATGCCATCATTCCCTTCGTCACCACGGTTGCCGGCACACCGTAGACACCACCGGACGCACCGTTGATAGCGAGAATTTCAGCGTTCAGGTTTCCTCCTCCAAGCCCCGTCAGAGACCCGGGGGATCGGTTGTCTTACGGGCCTCCGGCGCGGCGCCAGCCACGATTGTAGACGGATCCGTCTAGCATGGTGCGCATGATGGCAGTCATCCCCGAAGCCCAGGCCACTGCGCCGAACCGGTCGCCTGCGAGGTCCACGGGAGCTCGTGAGCGGATCATGGCGACCGCCCGCCGGCTGTTCTACACACGCGGCATCAATGCCACCGGCATCGATCTGGTGATCGCTGAGGTCGGCGTGGCCAAGGGCAGCATGTATCACCACTTCGGCAACAAACAGGCTCTGGTAGTGGCTTACCTCCAGCAGGAGGAGGCCACCTGGAAAGCCGCTTCCGAAACCAGGGACGACCCCCGGGCCAGCGCGACTGAGCGCTTGAGAGTCTTCTTCGATGGAATCTCTGTCGATGTTCTGGCCGGCACGTTCCACGGATGCCCGTTCATGAACGCCGCCATCGAACGCCCGGATGATCTCGGGGTGGGCCAGGTGATCGCTCATTACCGGGAAGCACTGGCCTCACATATCGCCCATTTGCTCGGGGAGGACGGGTCCTCGACCGCGGTGGACAAGGTGATGGTGCTGTACGACGGGGCGAAAACGTCCGCCAAGATGACACGGGATCCTGCGCTGGTCGAGCTGGCCGCCGACATGGCCTGCGAAGTTGTTCATGGGCACGGTTCGACTCGCAGGCCGATAGCTCGGAAGGGATGAGCCCTGTTGACACCTGGCGACGACGATTCCGGACCATGATGCGTCCGGAAGCACGTGAGGTGGCGCACGAAGCCGACGAGGTCGTCCCGACGCGCCTGTGCGCGCGAGTTCCGCAGGTGGCCCGGGGAAAGGGTTGCGGCACAGACAACGCGGAAGACGGGGTGTGCGTACCACGCTGCGTCGGTGGGAAACCGCGGGTTGCCGGTGCAGAACCAGGTGCTGCATGAGCATGGAACCGTGGGTTCCTTTTCAAGTCCGAGTGATATCTACAAGAAAAAACGAGGAGACAAGAAAATGATGACGAAGAACACTTCCACCACGGGGATCGAGCAGATGGGGAATTCGGTACTGCGCTATTCCCTGGTGACGAACCTCGTCTGGATCGGTTCCCTGAAATTCCAGGACTACGAGATGGAGAACATCAGGCCCCTGGTCACCTCCAGCCCCTTGTTCTCCGGGGTGCTCAAGAAGCTGGGGGAGAAGAAGACAGCGCAGCTGATCGGGGTGGCCGAGATCGGTATGGGAGCTCTCATCGCCGCCAAGCCCCTCGCCCCGCGCGCTTCGGCCCTGGGCAGCCTCGGGGCGGTAGGGATGTTCGTCACCACGCTCAGTTTCATGGCCACGACCCCGGGAGTGCAGCAGGAGAACCACGGGAAAACCAAGTTGTCCATGGTGGGGCAGTTCCTGCTCAAGGACACCGTGCTTCTGGGGGCATCCATCCTCACGGCTGCCGAGTCGCTGCAGCACGCCCGCCGCCGGTAGCCCGGAAACGACCGTTGCCGTGACCCGGAACGAGCCGGGACGGGAACTGCTGGTGCGGTACCCCGTCCCGGCCCATGTTCTCTGCCCCGGTGACCTGGGGGCCGGTTGGTCAGCGCGCCGGCGGCGGCGAAGCCCTGGAGCCGGCGCGCTGAGGGTTCAGCCGGTGGGCGGCCACTCAGTCGGAGGAAATCAGTTTCATGGAGATCGAGTTGATGCAGAACCGCTGATCGGTGGGGGTCTGGAAACCTTCACCTTCGAAGAGGTGCCCCAGGTGGGAGTCGCATCGGGAACAGCGCACTTCGATGCGCTCCATCCCCAAGGACCGATCACGTAGGTAACGCACCCTGTCCTCGGCCAGGGGAGCCCAGAACGAGGGCCACCCGCAGTGCGAGTCGAACTTATCAGTGCTGGTGAACAGCTCTTGGCCACACGCCCGGCACTGATAGACACCGGTGGTGTGCGCGTCGTAGTACTGGCCCGTGTACGGCCTCTCGGTGCCCGCCTTCCGGAGTACCTGGAACTCCTGCGGCGTCAGTTCCTCACGCCACTGCTCCTCACTCTTGTGCACCTCGGGCCGGTAGTTGTCGTATCCAGTGTTCATGACGGCTTCAACGGTCCCCGGCCCCTGCGTGTCAGGGTGAGTTGAGTCCAGTGGTTCACAGCAAGTCCGCCTGACGCAGGGCGAGATTCAGGATCGATCACCATGAGTAGTTCCACGTTCGCCCCGCCGTTGTCCGCGATCGCCGATGATGGACAGATGAGTGACGCTCACCCTCGTGCTGGTGGCCCGGCTCGGCGCCGGAGCTTCACCCCGGAGCAGAAGCTGGCGCATCTGGCCGCCTACGAACAGGCCTGCCAGGAGCAGCAGGGTGGGGCCTACCTTCGCCGGGAGGGCCTGTACTCCTCGCTGATCAGCGAATGGCGCCGGATGCGCGATGCTGGCGTGCTCGAAGGCAAGGCGGCCGATGAAGCCGTTGGCCGG
>NZ_JBHNYP010000051.1:0-4278 GCF_054960655.1 Micrococcus sp. PSi08
TAGGGCATCAAGCTGCCCTGAGGCTTTCAGCTGCTCGACCAGGTCCTGGCCCGAGGGCTCGCCTGGGTTCTTCTCGTCGGTCATGGTCATGATTCTTACCGTTCCTCTCGGTACGGCTTACACAGACCATCTGACACGCCCTTGGCCGGCCGAGTGCGGAGCAGGCCGAAATCGCCCGGTTGCGCCGCCAGCTGGCCGCCTCCCAGCAGAAGCTGGCCACCACCGAGACCGCCCTGGACATCATGGGAAAAGCACACGCGCTCTTGGAGCAGATTTCCGAGAGCGCGGACACCGAGCAGCCGCGCAAGAAGCGCTGATGGGCGCCTACACCGAGCTCACCGCCGCAGGCGTGACCACCCGGGACGCAGCGGGACTGACCGGGGTGTCGCGGGCCACCGCCACCCGCCGGCGGGCCCGGACAGCACCGGGACCTCGGACCGCGGTGGAGCCGGCCAACCGGCTCAGTCGCGTTGAGCGGGAACGGGTGCTGGAGGTGCTCAACAGTGACGAATTCGTCGACCAGCCCCCGGCCCAGGTCTACGCCACGCTGCTGGAGCGCGGGGTGTACCTGTGCTCGATCGCCACCATGTACCGCATCCTCGCAGCCGCCGCGCAGGTGAAGGAACGCCGGCGCCAGGCCCGTCACCCGGCCCGAGCGATCCCTGAGCTGATTGAATCGCCCCGGGTCTGGTGGAGGCTCTGATCCAACGGAAGGATGCAGAGCATGCCAGCACCACGGAAATACCCCGACGAGCTCCGCGAACGCGCCACGCGGATGACCCTCGAAGCCCGTCAAGACCCCGCCACGAAGTCCGGAGCGTTCCGCCGCGTCGGAGAACAACTCGGAATCAACCCCGAGACGCTGCGCAACTGGGTCCGCCAAGCCGAGATCGATGAAGGTCACCGCCCTGGGGTCACGACCAGCGAGGCAGCCCGGATGGCCGAGCTGGAGAAGGAGAACCGGGAGCTGCGGCGGGCGAACGCGATCCTGCGCTCGGCCTCGGCTTTCTTCGCGGCGGAGCTCGACCGCCCACACCGGTGATCGTGGACTACATCGACGAGCACAAGCACGAGTTCGGTGTCGAGCCGATCTGCACCACACTGACCGCAGCGGGCACGCAGATCGCACCGAGCACGTACTACGCCGCCAAGACACGCCGGCCCTCGGCCCGCAGTCTGCGCGATAAGCGGCTGGTCGCTCAGATCCGGCGGGTGCATGAGGCCAACTACGGGGTCTACGGGGCCCGGAAGATCCACGCGCAACTGCGCCGTGAGGGCATCCAGGTTGCCCGGTGCACGATCGAGCGGCTCATGCGTGCCGCAGGACTGCGCGGGATCAGCCGCGCGAAGGGTCCACGCACGACAGTGACGGGCCGGGGCCCGGATGAGCGTGAGGACCTGGTGCAGCGCGACTTCACCGCGGCCGCCCCGAATCAGCTGTGGGTCGCTGACATCACTTACTGCCGCACTTTCGCCGGGTGGGTGTACGCCGCGTTCATCATCGACGTGTTCTCCCGACGGGTCCTGGGGTGGCAGCTGTCGAAGTCGTTGCGCACGGACCTGGCGCTGGACGCGTTGGAGATGGCGTTCTGGACGCGTCAGCGTGCTGGTCAGGACGTGGCCGGGCTGCGGCATCACAGCGATAAAGGAGTCCAGTACGTCGCTGTGCGCTACACCCAGCGGCTGGCCCAGGCCGGCGCAGTCGCCTCGGTCGGCTCGACGGGGGATTCTTACGATAATGCCCTCGCGGAGGCATTCAACTCGCTGTTCAAGGCCGAGCTGATCCGGAACAAGGGCCCGTTCACGTCCATCGAAGACCTGGAGATCGCGGTCGCAGAGTACGTCGACTGGTTCAACCATCGCCGCGTGCACGGGGAGATCGGGATGGTTCCTCCGGTCGAGTTCGAGGACGTCTACCATCATGAGAACCCCGTGTCGGCGCCCGCCGGGACGGCACTTGCGAGCCTCTAACAAACCCGGGGCGATTCAGCTCGACCCGGTTGCAGGGGTTACGGGCCTCCGGGTTCAGCACCTTGTGCGGCAACCCCCGTGTCCCCGGACGGGTGCCCCAGTGCGAACACGACCTCGGTACCGCGACCCGGGTGCCAGCCGGCGCCGGGACCCTGAATCAGCAACAGGCAGTGCTCGAAGCTCTCCGCGGAGAGGTCGTCCTCTGCCACGGCGAACCCGTCCCCGGCGCCGAATATCTGCGCCGGATGCGGTCCATCGCGGTGCTCCTGATCCACATCGCGGCCATCAGCCCCGCCTCAGGCCTCCCCGGATGGGCCCTGCAGGTGCGGGTCGAGGCGCGCGCACGCACTAAGGAGCGCGGCCCGCGGTGGGGTGTGAGCGCCCCGGACTGCCCCGAGCTGCGTGCGGAGGTATTCCTCATCGCCCACCAGATCCTCGCCGGCTCAGTGGGAGTGGGTAGAGGGGCTCTGAACGCCTGGCTCGACCTCGTGCCACCCAGCAACGAAGGCAGCCGTGCATGGGCGAAAGACCACACCACCACCCCCGATGCCATCAGCTACCTCATCGGCTGAGACGCAGGAGACGAGGAGAGATGTCGAAGTCATCGAAGCGCAAGAGGCGTGCGGGCAAGGAAGACCGCGGCGAGCGCCGGGCGTTAGCCAGTGGCCGGCCAAGCGGGGCGCCCGCAGGAGGCCGGGAACAGCCCCCTGACCGGATGAGCCTGTCGAACTTGTTGGGTTCTCGGCCTGGATGGGCTCTGTCGGAAGTGTTCCTGGAGTTCGTCGGCGAAGAACTCTGGTGCTATGAGCCGAGCCGCCCGACGGCCGGCATCCTCGCCCCGGATTCCACTGGCACGACCGTCAGCTGGAATACCTACGACTCTCGGGGCGGCCTCCTTGTAGAACCGCCGAGCTGGGACGGCGGGCTATCCCGCCATGAACGTCTCTACGAAACCCTCCGAGCGCTCGAACTCGATCTGCCTGCGATCGAGGGGTGGAGAGCGGATGTGACCGGCCCACCCCCTGGCGCCCAGTACGGGGCCCCATATTGAGCAAGGGGATGCGAGGGGCTCCCCGCGTCCTGGCTGCCTCGTCGCTGACGCTGCACGTACCGCTCAGAAGGGCTCACTCGTCGGCGTGCTGCGTCATGAAGTGGTACTGCCACTGTGGGAGAGCCCAGCGGCCCTCGTCGCTCAGAACTGCGGCAGAGCCCTTCTCGTCCGTCAGCAGGCATCGGATCGCAGGGAAGTAGACCTCGTCAGGTGTCTCCAGACGCACGCGCACTACGGCCACACTGAAGGCGTGGTGGTCGACTTCTAGGAGCTCATAGCTTTGGAGCTCATGACCGTCGTATTCACGGCGCAGATCGACGGGGCGGACCTGTGCGGACCGTAGAACCACCTGGTCTGACATCCCCTTGTAGTTCTGGCGCCGCCACGCCTGGAGAAACTCCGACACCAGCTGGACGGCAGGATGCGACGGGAATGCCGGGTCCTGGGCGCCCAGGCTCTGGGGGATGAACGCCTCCATCTCCCTGCGGTCCCGCGCAGTGCGTCCCACCTGACGGAGAACTTCCATGAGCGTGGGCGCAGCCGGCTTCGCCAACTCCTTCGCCTCGGCATCCTTGGAGGCAGCCCAGTCGGCGACGGCGAAGAGGCGGTTCCAAGCCTTCGTGGCGACTACGGCGTTGTTGTAGTTCGTCAAGGCTCCATGCACGATGCCATGCCGGTAGAGCTCGGTGACCGGCTCGTTGTTCCGCTTCTTGAACCCCTTCTTGAAGGAGTGGTGCGCCGCGGACAGGCCCTGGTGGTGTCCCACCACACTGTTCCACGCTTGTAGGTCCTCGCCATCGAGAGCGTGGAGGCCCTGCGGGTGCTGCGGATTGAGGTCATTGACGAAGCCGTCCATGACACTCAGGAGGACATGCACAACGGCGTAATAGCGGCCGGCCTGCTGGTCTGCCCACGCGAGCTCCAGTAGGTGCATGCGAGGGCGAAGAGGTGCGTGCCGGTTGAGCCTGAGCATCATCCACCGAAGGTGGTCTTCCTCGTTGTACCAGGTGACCAGGGCGGTTTCCGCGGCCTGGGGATCACCTGCATGGGCATCCATCAGTGACCTCATCGCGTCCACATTGAGGCTGTCATGGAAGATCCAGTGCTCCGGCCCGAACAGCGTGTAGAAGTCATCGACCGTCTGGGTGAGGGCCTCGAGGCCACGCTGGACCTCGCGCATCTGCTCTCGAGTACCACTGGGGACCAGCGGGCCGAGGCGCGCGAAGGCGCGCAGCTGGTTCTTCATCTTGGTGATC
>NZ_JBHNYP010000052.1:0-3724 GCF_054960655.1 Micrococcus sp. PSi08
AGGCGGTCCACGTCGTGGCAGGCCTCCACGGCGGCGCGGTCGTCGGCGGCCCTCCTGGCCAGGGTGGCGTGCCCGGGGTGGGCGGTGTTCGCGCGGGCCAGGGCCTCGGAGTCGGTGGCGATGCGCTCCAGCAGGTCCCGCCGCTGGCAGCTCAGCCGGATGGCCTCCTCCAGGGCCGGGACCAGGTCGGGGTGCGGCTCGTCGCGGCGGGCCAGGCGCTTGTAGCGGGCGCGCGCGGCGGCGGCGGGGGCCGCGAGGGCGTGGGCCTGGCGGCGCTGGTCCTCCAGAGTGGCCACGGCCTGGCGGCGCCGGGCGCGGTCGTCGCAGTCCTCGCCCCACGGGTCGGGCTGGCACATCACGTCGCCGCACTCCGGGCAGGGCTCGAAGGCGGAGGGCAGGGAGTCGAGGTCGAGAAGGTGGTGCTCAGGCATCGGAGGTGCCTCCTTGGTCGGGGTGCCGGGGGCCTCATGCCCCCCGCTACGTGTCCAACCATACACACACAATGGCAAAAATACAACACCACCCGCGAGCGCAGGTCCACGCGCCCGTGGTCGTGACGCGGAGGGGGCGGGGACGTGGCGCGGTCCCCGGGAGCCGGCAGCAGCTCGATGCAGCCGGCAGCTCATCTCCACGACACGTCCCCGGGATGCCGCGAGCGCGGGAGCCCCCCGCGCTCGCGGCCTGCCGGTCAGGCGGCGGGCAGGGCGGCCAGGCTGTCGCGGTCGGCCAGGGCGGCGGCCTCGCGGGCGGCCGGAGCGTAGCCGTCCATCGGGGCGACGTAGGCGCGTCCGTGCGCCCAGGCGCCGATGCTCCAGCCGATCAGGTCCAGTGCGCTGGGCACGCCGTGGATCCGCTGGCGCAGGTAGCGGGTGCCGTGGAGGCGGCCGCCGCCGCTCAGCACGTCCATCAGCAGCCCGGGCAGGCCCAGGGTCGCGGGCAGGGCGGGCAGCTCGACGCCGGGGCCGGGGGCCTGGGGGATGGCGGGAGTGGGCACGCCGGGGGCGGCGAGGTTGGCGAACGTCCAGCGCTCGCGGCCGCCGACGACGTCGACGTGGACGCGGTCGGCGGTGGCGGTGACGTTGACCGGGGTCTCGGGCAGGGGGAGCGCGTCCAGGTGGCGCATCAGCTGGGAGACGTCCAGGACGCACAGCACCACCGGCGGCAGGCCCGCGAGCGCGGCGGGGGCCGGGCGGTCGGAGTCGGCGTAGGCGCAGGCGTAGGCGTCCTCGTGGGTGCTGATCACGCGCAGGGCGTTCTCCGGGAGCACCTCCAGGTGGACGGGGCCGCGGTTGGGGGAGACGCGGGCGGCGAGGGAGCCGGCGCGCAGGGCTGCGCGCAGGGAGCCGGCGGAATAGATGTGCTTGGACATGGGGGCCTCCTTGGCCGTCGGGGTGCCGGGGGCCTCATGCCCCCTGCGACGTGTTCAACCATACACATACACCGGCGCGTGCACAACACCGTCCGCGAGCGCGGGCCGGCGCGCCCGTGGTGGTGTCGAGGGAAGGGCGGGGACGTGTCGCGGTCCTCGGGAGCCGGCAGCAGCTCGATGCAGCCGGCAGCTCATCTCCGCGACACGTCCCCACGCGGCAGCGGGCGCGGGACCCGCCCGCGCTTGCGGCCAGGGGCGACGACGGGGCGGCGCGTGCGCGCCGCCCCCGTCGTGCTCAGTCGCCGTACACCTCGGCGGCGGGCATGCAGTAGGGGCCGCCGTCTCCGTGCCACTGGTCGGAGAGGGTGTAGACGGTGCGCCCGCGCATGCCGTTGTGGGCCACCGAGTAGGTCCCACGGCTGGGGTCGATCGCGGTCACGGTCCCGTCGGCGTAGCTGATGCAGTGGCCCAGCTGGATGCGGTCGACGATGACCACCTCCTGGCCGATGTGCACGTTCTGGGAGGTGCAGATGGTGGTCTGGTCGGTGTCCATGTCGGGCCTCCTGGCCGCTCGGGGTGCCGGGGGCCTCATGCCCCCCGCTACGTGTATAACCATACACGCGCGCGGCCGAGCGGTCAACAGCGATTTATACAGCGCCCGCCCACGCGTGGGCCGGGCTACGCTGGCGGGCGTGCACCGTCGGGGCACCGTCTCCACGGGCGCCGGGGGGCCAGCGTTACGCGCTGGCCCCCGGTCACGCTCAGCGGCCCTCAGCGGCCCGCGTGTGCTTGCCCCAGGCCCACGCCGGGTCGGTGGCCACGACGGCCACGGGCGTGGCCCGCGTCATCCGGCGCACGGCGCGCACGTGAGGGTGGTGCGGGGCGCATCGCTCGGCGAGGTTCAGGCGGCCATCGGCCACCGCTCCTGCGCCTCGGATCCAGGCCACGTAGGCCAGCACCGCCAGCGCCCCGGCGCAGGCGTGGCCCGGACCGAGGGCCACGGCGGCGTTGAGCACCGTCTCGGCCTCCACGCTCGCCTTCCAGCGCAGACCGTGCGGGAACTCGCCCCGGGCGAAGTCCACCGCCTCCAGCCGGATCGGGGCCGTGCAGGCCACCAGCGCCGCGATCAGATACTCCGGGTCACGGTGGTTCAGGGTGGCCAGCACGACGGCGGCGGCCCCGGCGTCGTTCTGATCCTTCAGCAGGCGGTTGATGCCCTCGATCAGCGCCGGAGCGTCCGCGTGCATGTCCGTCAGCGTGGCCGCGTGAGCCGCCACGGCCTCCGTCAGGGCGTCCGACTCGCTCGGGGTGGCGGTGGGGTACTCGGACCGCGCACCGTCGAGCAGGGCCAGGTGCAGGCCCAGCGTGGAGGTGCCCGGGGCGTAGGCCACGGCCTCGCCCGTGCCCAGGTTGGTGCACATGCGCCCGTCCACGTGGATCAGCCCCTCCACGCTCAGACCGTGGCCGGTCAGGATGGACTCCAGCTCGAGCCAGCGCAGGGCGCGGTCCTCCGGGCCGTAGCCGATCAGGAAGACGCGCGTGCAGTTGGCGCGGCGCATGCTGGCGGCGATCACTCCGGCCATGGTGGCGGGGGCGGCGACATCGTCAAGGCGCATCACCGGCCCCAGCCGCGAGCCCTTCAGGCCGATGGCCACCACGGAATCCGCGGGGGTGGACGGCAGGGCGGCGGCGGCGTAGTCGGTCAGATCAAGCGGGGTGCGGGCGGTCAGAGCATCCATCGTGTCCTCCTAGAGGGGTGCGGGGGGCCTGGTGCCTCCTGCTGAGTCAAACCATACACAATAAAAGCCGGGACTGCAACGTTGAGTATGACGGCGATATGGCGAACGTATGGCATGGCCCTGCCCCGCCGCGAGGCGGGGCAGGGAGTCGGAATCAGCGAGGATCGGAGGCCGGAGCGCGCCAGGCCGAGCGCGCGGCACGTGTTGTGCCGAGCACCAGGCGCGCGGTGACACGCGCGGCGGTGGTGAGCATCAGGGCGAGCACCAGCGCACACCACAGGGCGAAGGCGATCAGGGCCGGCGTGGACAGCGCGGGCACGTACACCGGTGCCAGCCCCCCGAACGCGGCGACGAAGATCAGGACGGAGCCGACGCACAAGGCGTGCCGGGCGATGAGCGCGCAGCGGTCGAGTCGGGCCGTCAGGGTGGCACGGGTGGTGGGGCGACGGGTGCCAGCACGTTTCACGGTGTCCTCCTTGAGGGGTGCAGGGGGCCGGGTGCCTCCCGCTGAGTCAAACCATACACGCTTTGTGGTGTGGACGCAATCGGTTGTGTGGTGTTGCTTGTGGTGGGGGTGTGGTGGTGTGCTGGCGGTGTTATGGCATGGGCGGGGGTG
>NZ_JBHNYP010000053.1:0-3168 GCF_054960655.1 Micrococcus sp. PSi08
GCCGCACCGACGCGGTGGGCATCTTCCCCAACCGGGCGGCCATCGTACGACTGGTGGGCGCGGTGCTGGCCGAGCAGACAGACGAGTGGGCCGAGGGCCGTCGCTACCTCGGCCTGGAGGTCCTGGCCCGCTGCCGACTCACCACCGTCAGCAACACGGGAAGCGAGGTGAACCCCGACACCGCGCCCGCCCTCGAGTTCAGCGCCTGACAACCCCAACGAAGGAATCAGCCGCTACACCACTTCATGGGGCTTGACCGGTCTGGCGACCCGGTATGACAAGTACGCGATCATCTACAGGGCCGCTGTGGTCCTGAATGCTGTGCTCGCATGGTCAAAACGATTGTCAGACATGCCCTAGTGCCAGGCGGCAGGGAACTGCACGCCTGGTATCAGCACCCAATGGTGATAGCTCGATCGCCCACGCACCCGATGCGTGCGCCCCGATGCGCGCACGCGAGGGTAGCGAACCGGCGCCCACTGCACAGCCGGCCGCGCTCATCCGTGCAATGGGGCAGGTCGCTGTTGGCGGTCGACGCTCCACGCCTATTCCCAGCCCCCTGGATGCAGCGGATCGCGGCGCAGAAGCCCGGGTGTCGGCGTGCGCGGGGGGCCGACCCAACGCCATGGCGGGACGACCCACCGCGTCCACGTGCCAGAGGCACCCAAACCGACCCACACATAGGTGCCTCGACTACCCGAGCAGACGCCGTTGTACCCACCATCTCGCTCCGCCTCGGCCGACCCCTAAAGACCGATAAAGGTCCACCTTCCAGTTCGCGGAAACTAGCACCCTCAACAAGGCAGTTTTGCCACCTGGATTCCGGTGCACCCTCTGCTCCAGCTCCGGCCCCCTCCCCGGATGCAGAGTTAACTACCATGCAACTGTGGTACCCGACGCCACGCACGTATGGTTTTGATTATTGGCTGTTTAGCGCTAGTTAGTTGACTTGTTCGGGACTAGGTAATGAGGACCGACGAGGCCAATATGAACCTTCTTAGTCGCCCCGTTAGTGTCATCATAGAAGTAGACCCGTGGCGCAAGGTTGCCGCCTCCCTCGGAGATTTTAAGATGCGCGAGCATGGTGATCTCGCCGGATGAATCGACAGCCGGATCCACCTTGAAGTCACGAGTCCCCTTGAACTTCCCGCTCGTCTGCACCCCTTCACTCTCGGTCATGGACAGCTTCTTGCTAGTAGCCGGCCAGCCGAGCACCGGCCCCGAGGCACACCACTCCCAAAAGCCGCCCTTATCCCAGCCCGACGCCCGATCCTGTGCGTACGCAGCGAGGGCACGAAATCCGCGCCAAGCCTTATTGCCCCAGTTGTACGCTTCGGGCGCGGTGTCAATATCCTCCAAATGGCGCACCGCGGAGTCCGGGAGGACGAGCCAGTCTGCAAGGTACATCTGGGCCGCGAGTACGGCCTCTGACGTGTCCTGCACAAGGTCTGGGACCGAGGCCACGTCCTCGTGCTGGGCGCCCCACAATAGAGAGGCGAGCCCACGCTCGATCAGCGCTTCCTTGAGTCGTGAAAGATGGCCGTTGGCACTGGCGAGCTCCCTCTCCACGGAGCTCTGCTCGTCGAGGGCCACCTCACGCTCAAAATCCCAGTCTTCCCGCGCCTTTATCAGGTCCTTCACCGGGATCATCCCGTCGAGTGCGTCCGACGGCAGACCACTCTGACCTCCAAAGATGTGGAACACATTCGGTATTCGTCGCCGCGTCGAGAGCTGAGCAACCGAGTAGACGATGCGGTCTACGGTGAATCGCGGACGATCTTCGAGGCGGGAGCGCTGGTAGTAGCGGTGCCGCCACCCCTCAGCATCCCGGGTCACCACACCAGGCGAATACACACGTATCCCGCCATCCCAGACCGCAAGAGAACCGAATTCGCGCCGAAACTCAGAGACTGCAGCCAAATCAAGGGTAAGGACGATGGCAACACCCTCCGCGCGGGCCGCGATTCTCTTAGCCGCACGGAGCCAATCACCATCGTGATCTCCACTCGGTTCGGTACAGACGATGATCGGCAGCGTGCGGGAGGGATTCGACAGCATTTCCGCCAGGATGTCGATGGCGTTTGCAGGAAGCGAGAGCGGCTCCACCTGAAGTTGACTGCCGCCTAGCCGCGGCTTGTCGACGGCACTCAAAAGATCATGCACGACCTTCGGCCTACCAACAGAGACTCGGCGGGCGAGGTCATCGGAGGACATGCTCAGCTCGACCAGTGTATGGACACCCTCGTCATCAGCAACGACCCGGATCACCGTGGACCACTCGGTGGGGTCCCCCGCGACCTGATCGATGACAGTGGCCTCGAAAGCGTTGGGTCCGACAACTCGGACTGAGATCCGCCGGTGCCGCCCCTGGGACACGTCAAGCTCGCTGTGTCCCTCAACCAGTGGCGCCGGTTCTTCCGTCTCCTGAGTCCAGCGCGCCACGCAGATCTTCAAGTCTTCGACGAGAGATATTGGGTCCGGGCGCGATGCGTCCGACCATACCGCTCTGTACAGAATGCTCATCCGGCAATACCCCCACGCTCTCACGAGAGCACCAGACCGGCCTCTCCTGGGTCTATCCCCCCAACCTTACCGTCGTCCACCGGCGTTAGATGTCGGCCGCCTTGAGGCAGGATGGTCGCACGTCAGTGCTGCGCGGCACGCTTCTCACCTACGTCCGAGACCTCACGAGCCCCTCTTCACCGAGCTCGTTCTCCAAATGGTCCTAGGTGTATCCAGCCACCGCATTGGCGGCACTCACTCAGTCGGCGTCTTGTCCCCCAGGGAGCGGCACGATCCCGTCAAGTGCGTTACTCATGCCTACACCGACGTCCACAAGACCAGCCGTAACGCTCATTCCCAATCGTGCCCATTTACGGATGTCTGCCACCCCACCTCGAGGCCCGGAGTCGCGCTCGGCACTGTCAGCCGGAGCCCCGGAGCTAGGTGTAAGAGGTCATGACGTTGTTGACTCGGGCCGGGGCCAACGAGGCCGGCGGGGCGTCCCCGCAGGAGGTATGAGGCCGATGGTAGTTGTAGTGGTTCACCCACACCGCCAACGCCTCACGCCGGGCCGTCTCTGAGGTATACGGGCGGGCGTAGAGGACCTCATCGACCATCAGCCGGTTGTACCTCTCCACCTTCCCGTTATGGCGCGGGGTGTATGGG
>NZ_JBHNYP010000054.1:0-3036 GCF_054960655.1 Micrococcus sp. PSi08
CGGATCGTGCCCTGCCTGGTGACCTCTCGTCGCCCTTCATTTCGTCGTGTGTTCTGCCGTTTGTGACCGCCCCTGTGAGCGATCACAGTCCCTTCACGGCGTTGGATCGAGAGCGGGACGACCGATCCAGACGGTGTGCTGCGGGGCCACGTTCAGCCCGTCCCTCAGCCGTCCACGCATCACGCCGACCCGAGTACGCCCTTCCACAAGTTGCAGCGCCCCGGAGGGGCCTCCGAAGCACCCGCGATCGAGGAGGATCGGGGCCCTGAGCCACGTCCCCTGCTCCTCCCAAGCCCGCACGACTCGCCCGCCGCGAACCTTGATCCAGTGCCCGTGATAGTCCGGGGCCTCCTGGGCCAGATAGTCGGCACCGCCCTTCCCCGTGGGCACCACCTCTAGAACCTCTGTCGACAGTTCCTCGCGAGACCAGCGGACCCGCGAGAGGTCCACGGCAACGTACTCGCAGAGGAACTCATCGAGAGGCAGATGCTCGTAGAGCCACTGGTCCACGACATCGAGCGGCCACCCAAGTGCCTCAATCTCCGGAATCGATGCGAAGGCTGCCAGCGTGGTGACCTCGCCAGTCTGTCCAGGCACCAACCGGAGAATCTCATCACGCTGCAAGTCGGGCAGGTAGACCGGTCGGTGCGGGTCTGCGTGACTGTGCATGGCTCCATGCTGGCACAGCCAGCGTGTCGCCTTGGCCGTCAACTACTTGGACTTTCGCAGTGGATAGGTTCAGACCACGCCCGACCGCCGGGCGCAGTCAGGAGAAGCAGCATGAACGAACAGCCGAACACCACGATCATCGAGAATCTAGCGGAGGACCTCACCCCCATCGCCTACGGTGCCGCGAAGAACATGAAGGAGCGCACCGACGCGTGGAATGAGCAGGGCGGGGACCTTCAGTCGATCCTCGATCTTCAGAAGGAGGACTTCCGGGAACTGCTTCGCGCGCTCGCTGCGGTCGAACTTGAGGTGCGAACGCTCAAGGGTGAAGTAATCCGGGGAGAGGACGGCGCAACCACCGGGGGCGAGCCCCAGGCCTAAGCCCGACTGCTGACGCTGAGGCGGGGAGGGCTATCTCGTCCGGTCCTCCCCGCCCCAGATCCCGAAGCGCTCCTTCGCCGTCTCCGCGTACGCCGCGCACAAGTCCAGAACCGGGCACGACTGGCACAGAATCGCCGCCTGCGCCCTCTCTCCTCGGCTCGGTCAGCCGGTGAACCCGTCCGGCTCCTCCTGACACGGCACAGAGCCGTCAGGGGCTTCCAGCAGAGCCACCGTGAGCGAGGCGTAGGCGTCCAGCGCCTCGGGACTCCGGACCAGTTGGGAGCGACCGTCGATTTTCCCGTCGGTCCGGCTCATGACCGACCCTCCGAGCCCCGGCGAATGCGTTGCAAGTTGCTCGCGCTGCTGATCCGACGCGGCGCCGGAGCACCCGTCCGCTCAGCCCTACGGAGAGCGATCTCCGCAGCCTGCCTCGAGGCCGCGGACTTGCTCATCGACGACCGCGCCGCCGCCCCGATGTCCCTGACGACTCTGCCCCTCGGCACGGCCACGGACCCCGGCCCCACCTCGGGACGGTCCGTGAGATCCGCGATGACCATGCCGACCGCCGCCACGATGTCATCATGCGTGCCCGGCGGATTCTGCAACTTCACCGTGGACGGGCCGGTCTCGATCAGCCGCGCGGACAGGAACTCCGTCCGCACCTCCGGATCATCCGGAAGCGACAGAGCACGGTCACGAAGCGCGACATAGGTCGACCGCGCCAGCCGGTTCGCCCCAGCCGAGGAGAACACGAACTCCTCCGCGCGCACGCCCTGTCTCGTGAGGTTGCCGGTCAACTGCTCGGCCTGCATCCGATCGAACCGCAACTTGGCGCGGTACTGACGGCACAGCCGCAGAGTCGAGGCTTCCACCTCCGCGAGATCCACCTTCGCATTGCGCTCCGGTCGCCAGTAGACAACCCGGTCGATCACGACCCGCCGACCCTCCGGAGTGCGCTCCGAGTGCCCGGCGGCCAGCGCGGTCAGATCGCGGCGCGTACCAACGTCCAGCGCCGCCACGTACTCCACACCGGGACGCGGGTCGATGCTCAGCGAGCCGGGCCGGATCGCGGCCTCCACGTCCTCCGGACGGGTCAGAGCATCATCCGACTCGGCCCACTCGCACAGGATCAGACGCCGCCACTCCGCCGCCGTGAGATCCGACTGTGTGGACTCCACGTCCTGCGGGGACCACCACGGCGACGGCCCCGGCGTCCTCGAGGTCCGCCAGTGAGCAGAGTCCTGAGCATCGGCCCATACCTCCGCCCCGAGCCCGACCGGGGAACCGGCGGTGCCGATCACCAACAGCCGCGAGCCGGGCACCTTCGGCACTGCCGAGACGATCGCCCCGTAGAGCCGCCGGTGGTTGGTGGTCGAGGGCCAGACGCCCAACTCGTCGACCACCGACAGCCAGGGCCGTGTCCCGTAGGCCGAGGCCGCGTCCGAGGCTTCCACGGTCAGCGTCGCCCCGGTCGAGCGCACGCGCACCGACCGCGCCCCGAGATCCACGGCCCCGGACAGACCCGGCGTGCGCCCGACGATCCCGGCCAGAGCATCCGCGAACAACCCGGCCTGCTCCGCGTCCACGGCGTAGATGTGGCACCGGGCGCGGGCCGGAGCCTCCGTCAGCAAAAGCGCCAGGCACATCGCGGCGACATCCGTCGTCTTGGACATGCCGCGCCCGCGCAGGATGAAGTGACGGCGCGGCGCGCCCTCGGAGGTGTCGAGCACGGCCTGAGCGTCGGCACGCTGGAAGGGGTAGGCGATCTCGCCCCACGTCCTGCCCTCGTCCATCACGAACCCGGCCATCAGCGCGTACGCGTCTAGGGCATGTCTGACAATCGTTTTGACCACGCGAGCACAGCATTCAGGACCACAGCGGCCCGGTAGATGATCGCGTACTTGTCATACCGGGTCGCCAGACCCCGCCACTGCTTCAGGTGAGCGTACTGACGCTCGATGACGTTGCGGCCCTTGTAGGCGTCCG
>NZ_JBHNYP010000055.1:0-2850 GCF_054960655.1 Micrococcus sp. PSi08
CCCCGTCGCATCCCGGACGCCCGCCACAAACGACCGATTTTTTCGCCCTGGACAACAAGCGCCAGCGCTCCCCATGGGCAGGGGCCGACCCTGTGCTCCAACGAGAACAGCGGGCCAGCCTCTGCAGAGGCTGGCCCGCTGTTCAGCGTTGAGTCAGGAGGTGCGCACCGTGATCGGGGTGCCTTCGCTGATGTGCTGGGCGTAGATGCTCAGCTCAGGATCACTGATGGTCCCGCTGATGCGGGACCACCGCGTCCGCAGCACCGGCTTGATCTCTTCCACCGGCGCACCGGCGTACTGCTGGCCCAACTGATCGAGCATCCTCTGGTAGTCCTTGGCCAACGTGGTCATCGTGTCCTGGACGGCTCGCTGCAGCTCGCGCTCCAGATTTCCCGAGATCTTCACCCGGGCGCTCATCGGGACACCTGCTGGGTGATGGTGGTTCCGGGGTGACGTGCGACGGTGGAAGTGGTGACGAAGCGGCCCGTGATGGCCGAACGGCCCACCGAACGGGTCGCTCCGCCGGGTGAGGGGATCGTCTCGGTAGTGGTGGTCCGCGGATTGCGCTTGGCCGTGGAGGTCTTCACGAACCGGCCCGTGCTGGCACTGCGGTGAACGGTCTTGCCCATGGGCTCGACTCCTGTTCTAGGTGTCCCGTTAACCGGGTGTCACCCATCCTGAGCGCGGCGGTGAGGGCGGTAGAGTCCGAAGCCTAGCCGCCAAACTAGACACCGAGCCCTGCGCCCTCCACCCTGGAGGGTCCAGGGCTTTGGTGCTCTAACGGAATTCTATCGTGGAACCCGGACGCATTAAGTGGGAGCTCTCACTGCCGGTCACTGACTCGTGTCAGGACGGCCTGGAATCTGCCGCAGGCCCGAGATTTTGGGGTATCCGGTAGCTCTGTCCACGTCTTTATCCACAAGATCTTGATCGGAGTCATTTCGTCGCGGGCTTCCAGAAGACACTACGCGCCGGCGAGGGATGTGCGGTCGGCTCTATATCCGAATGGCTTCGCGGTGTCTCCTCCAGACTTCAGTGGCGGGAGGCGGGCGCAGTGGGAATGTCCAAGCGGGTATACCCCTTTACACACCCCGTCCGCCCACGAGAGCATCACGTCAGAGACGGTCCCAAACCGGGTCGTTAGACAGAAGTGTCGGAGGGTCTAAGACGTGGTTGGACAGACAGTGGCCTATGTGCGGGTCAGTTCGGCCGAGCAGAACCTGGATCGTCAGCTCGAGGCGGTGGGGGAGTGCGACCGCATCTTCGAGGACAAGATCTCCGGCAGCTCCCGCGCCAAGCGCACGGGGCTGGCTGAGCTGATGAGGTATGTGCGTGAGGGGGATCTGGTGAAGGTCGCCTCGATGGATCGGCTCGGCCGGGACACCCGGGACCTGTACGCGATCGTGGACGAGCTCACCGACAAGGGGTGCGCGGTGCAGTTCGTCTCCGAGCGGATCACCGTGGACAAGTCCGGCACCTCCCCGGTGGACGGGCTGATGTTGGGCATCCTGGCGGCGTTCGCTGAGTTCGAGCGCCGGCGGATCAAGGAGCGCCAGGCCGAGGGCATCGCCCTAGCCAAGGCCCGCGGCAAGTACGTCCAGGCCCCGAAGCTCTCGGACACCGACGTGGAGCAGGCGCGCGTGATGATCGAGATGGGGATCCCGAAGGCGGAGGTGGCGCGCGCGTTCGGGGTGAGCCGGCAAACGCTGTGCACCTCGCTGTCCCGGGGTGCGAGAAAAGAAGTACCCTCCGATCTATGAGCAAGGCGACGCCCCTGCTCCCGCTCTCGAAAGGACGCTTGATGAGTTTTCCCGAGTTGGTCAACGCCTACGCGGTGTCAGCGCGGGAGAACCTGCGTGGTCCAGGGCAGGCAGAGGCGGCGCTCTCAGCACCCGTGGCTGCTCTGATGCGCGGCGTGGGGGAGCTGGTAGGGCGCCGAGTTGTAGCCCACAGTGAGGTCACCGTGGTCGGGGACGAGGGCGAGGCCGTCCGTCCGGACTTCGGGGTGCGCGTCGACGGTGTGCTGACCGGGCATATTGAGCTGAAGGCACCGGGGGTATCTCTTGACCCGGCGACCTACAAGCCACGTACCCACAACGGCCGGCAGTGGCAGCGACTGAAGGAGCTGCCCAACCTCCTCCACACCAACGGCACCGAGTGGCGGCTGTGGAGGTACGGCAAACTGGTGGGCGACCCGCGCAGCTTGCATGTGGCCGATCTGCGCACCATGCGCGGCTCTTCCGTGACGTTCCAGGCCGAGCTGGAACGGATGCTCACTGACTTCGTGCTGTGGGAGCCGGCACCGATCACTTCGGTCTCCAAACTGGTGGATGTTCTTGCTCCGCTGACCCGTCTTCTGCGGGAGGAGGTCCTCGACGTGATGCGCGATGAGCGCAGAGCTGTCCGGGCCGGCGCCTCGGCGCTTGCCCAGCCTCTGAGTTCGTTGCACAAGGAGTGGCGTCGGGTCCTGTCTCCCGGTGCTGATGAGGACCAGTTCGCTGACGGTCTGGCTCAGACGGTGGTCTTCGCTCTTGTCCTGGCGGTCTCGGAAGGGGTCGACGTGGGTGGGCTCCCGCTCTCCGAGGTGGCCGATTCCCTGACCGGGCGTTATGGCGTGATGGGACGCTCCCTGTCGTTGGTGGCTCAGCCCATCCGTTCAACGCCGGTCCAGACCGCCGTGGAGACCATCACGCGCACGCTCTCCGCAGTGAACTGGGACGACCTAGGTGTAAGAGGTCATGACGTTGTTGACTCGTGCCGGGGCCAACGAGGTTGGCGGGGCGTCCCCGCAGGAGGTATGAGGCCGATGGTAGTTGTAGTGGTTCACCCACACCTGCAGGGCCTCACGCC
>NZ_JBHNYP010000056.1:0-2460 GCF_054960655.1 Micrococcus sp. PSi08
TCGTTCCCCGGCGCCCGACGCCGACCCCCGGCCACCCGGCCACCCGAGACGGCTCCCCGCCCGCAACGCGGGTTGAGTTGTCACGGGTGTGCGTGCCCCGGACCCGTGACAACTCAACCGACGTTGCCGTGGCGAGGGGGTGGTCAGCCCGCGTGGGCCGCCTCGTGGGCCAGCAGGGCCTGCTTCGCGGCGGTGCCGTAGAGGTAGTGGCCGGCCGCGCCGTCGGCGCGCACCACGCGGTGGCAGGGCACGACGACGGCCACCAGGTTGGCGGCGCACGCCCCGCCGGCGGCGCGCACGGCCCGCGGGGCCCCGCACCGTTCGGCCAGGCCGCCGTAGGTGGCGGGGGAGCCGGGGGCGATGCCGCGCAGCTCCCGCCACGCCCGCTGCCGGAACGCGGTGCCCGGCTGGGTGACGTCGAGGGCGTCGAGCGCGGCCACGTCCCCCGCGGCGTAGGCGGCCAGGGCGTCGGCGACGGGCTGGGACGCACCCGGACGCGGTTCCACGGGGCGCGGGTTCATCTCGCGGTCGGCGGTCTCCGGGTCCAGGGCCACGAGCCGGTCCATGAGCGTCTCGAGGAGGCGCCCGATCGCGGCGGCGGGGGGCTCCGAGTCCTCCGGCACGGCCACGCCGGAGGCGCGCACCGTCTGGTCCTCGGGGGAGAAGACGGCCACGAGGGTGAGCTCGGTGGCGGGCAGGGCGGCGGCGGTCCAGCGCAGCTCGGGAAGCAGGTCCATCCCCTCATTGTCCTGCACGGCCCGGCCCGGACAGGTGTTCGCGCGTCCCCTCCCTGTGTCAGGCTGGCGTCCATGACCGAGATCCGCGTCTTCGAGCATCGCACCCTCCTGCGCCACCCGCGTGAGGTCGTCTTCCGCTGGCTGGAGAACCCCGGCGCGCTGGAGCGGCTCACCCCGCCCTTCGCCGGCGAGGTGGTCCAGGGGCCCACGGACGGCCTCCGCGTGGGCTCCGAGTCGCGGCTGCGCATCCAGGCCCCCGGGGCGGCCGGCCTGTTCGCCGGCGCGGCCCACGGGATGCTCACCGGCCTGCTGCCGGACGCCGTCGCCTCCCGCCTGCCCGGTGGGGCCGCGCCCGCGGTGCCGTGGCGAGCCCGCCACACGGCCTACGAGGAGGGCCGCATGTTCCGGGACGAGATGGTCTCCGGTCCCCTCGCCTCCTGGCGGCACACCCACCTGCTCGACGACGCCGCGCCCGGTGAGGCGGACACGGCGGACGGCCGGCGCGGCACGGTCGTGACGGACCACATCGAGTACGCCCTGCCGGGGGAGTCCCTGGTGTCCCGCGTGCCCGGTCTGGGCGCCGCGGCCTCGCGCCGCACCCACGAGGCGTTCGAGGCGGAGCTGGGCCGCCAGTTCGCCTACCGCGCCCGCGTGATGGCCGATGACCTGGACTTCCACGCCGCCCACCCCGGCCCCCTCGTCGGCGGGCCGGCCCGCACGGTCGCCGTGACGGGGTCCGGTGGACTGATCGGTCGGCAGCTCTGTGCCCTGCTCACCACCGGCGGCCACCGCGTCATCCGGCTCGTGCGGAGCCCGAAGAGGGCCGGTGCGCTGGACGCGGCGCTGTGGGACCCCGGCCGGGAGACCGTGGATGAGGACGCCCTGGCCGAGGCCGACGTCGTCGTGAACCTGGCGGGCGAGCCCATCGCGGGCCGGTTCACGGACGCGCACAAGGAGGCCGTGCACGACTCGCGCGTCCGCGGCACGCGCACCCTCGTGGACGCGCTCGCCCGGATCGCCGCACGGGAGGGGGACGACGCGCGGGTGCGGGCACTCGTGAACGGCTCGGCGATCGGGTACTACGGGGCGGACGCGGGCACGGGCCCGTTCGGCAGCGGCCTCGTCGAGGATCTGGAGCCCGGGGACGACTTCCTCGCCGAGGTCGTCGCGGACTGGGAGGCGGAGGCCCGGCGCGCCGAGGCGGCCGGCATCCGGGTGGCGATGCTGCGGACCGGCGTGGTGCTGAGCCCGGCCGGAGGCATGCTGCAGCAGGTGCTGCCGCTGTTCCTCGCGGGCCTCGGCGGCCCGGTCGCGACCTCGGGCGGGGAGAGCCACGACGGCAGCCCGTGGCTGAGCTGGATCGGTGCCGATGACATCGCCGGCGCCTTCGCCCACGCGGTGATCGACGACGGCGTCACCGGCCCGGTGAACGCGGTGGCGCCGGAGCCGGTCACGGCCCGGGAGTTCGCCACCGTCCTCGGGCGGGTGCTGCACCGGCCGGCGGTCATCCCGGTGCCCGACGCCGGGCCGCGCCTACTGTTGGGTGAGGAGGGCCGGGTGGAGACCGTGGCGGCGGACCAGAAGGTCGTGGCGGACCGACTGGTCGCCTCCGGCTACGACATGCGCGACCCCGAGCTGGAGGGCGCGTTGCGCCACGTGCTCGGGCGGTGACGGGGTGGGGGGGGGGGCCCCCCCCCCCCCCCCCCCCCCCCCCCGCCATACC
>NZ_JBHNYP010000057.1:0-2446 GCF_054960655.1 Micrococcus sp. PSi08
ACGTGGGCGTGGTGCAGGAGCCGGTCCACGGTGGCGGTGGCCAGGGTCTTGGGCATCAGCTCGTCGAAGCCGGCCGGGTGCAGGTTCGAGCTGATCGCTACGGAGCGTTTCTCGTAGGCGGCGTCCACGATGCGGTAGAGGCCCTCGGCGGCATCGTCGGCGACCGGCAGCAGGCCGATGTCGTCGATGACGATCAGGTCGGCGCGCAGGATTCGGGCGACGGCTTTGGTGATGGTGTCATCGGGCCGGTGGGCCCGGATCATCGCCCCGAGGTCCTCCAGGGTGAACCAGGCCACCCGCTTGCCCTCCTCCACGGCCTGCTGGCCCAGGGCCTCGAGGAAGAAGGTCTTGCCGGTGCCGGAGGGCCCGCAGACCACGAGGTTCTCTCTGCGCGAGAGCCATTCCAGGGTGCGCAGGGACTGCTGGGTCGGGGCCGGGATCGAGGAGGCGCCCGGATCCCAGGTCGTGAAGGTCTTGCCGGTGGGGAACCCGGCGGCCTTGCGCCGGGCGGCGAGCATGGATCGGGCCCGACCGGTGGTCTCCTCGACCAGCAGGGCCTTGAGGACCTCGGCCGGCTCCCAGCGTTGGGCCCGGGCGGTGGCCAGTACCTCGGCGGCGATACCGCGGGCGTGGGGCATCTTCAGCTGCCGCAACAGCGCCTCCAAATCGGCCGGCAGCGCCGGTGCGGCGGTGTTCGGGGTGTGGATGCTCACCGGGCTGCCCCCTCGGTGTTGGAGGTACCGAGGCCGGCCCAGCCGGCGGTGCCCTGGGTCAGGGACCGTTCCTCGGTGGCGGTGTGCATCCCGGTGCGGTGGCCGGCGGCGGTGAGCAGGGAGGCCAGGTCGCCGTGGGCGAAGCGCTGGTGCACCGCGGCCACCCCGAGGGCGCGGTCGACCTGGTCGGTGCCGGCGAGCTTGGCCAGGGTGACGGCCTCGGCCATCTTCTGACCGATCCGGCTGGTGCCGGCCGCGGCGGCCTCCACCAGCCAGGTCCTCGCTCCGGCCCCGATGGCCAGGAACTCGGCCTCCGCCGCCGAACGGGGCACCGGGGTGTAGTCCCCGGGCACCTTGTCCGTCTCGTGGCCGGGGAAGTGCGCGTCGTCGATGGCCGGGGACCCGGGCCGGGCCACCCGGTGCCGGGCGACCTCCACCGGCCCCTGCGCACCGGCGTGCATGATCACCACCATCGAGTCCGGTCCGGTGCCGTGATGGCGCACGAACACCTCGGCCCCGAGCAGGTGCGCGGGCACCGAGTACTGGGCGTTTTCGAAGGAGACCATCGGCGTGTTCTCCGGCACCTTCCGTCCCACCCCGTAGGCCACGGTGTGCGCCGTGGCGGGGATCCGATGCAACGCGCTGGTCTCCTCGGCGAGCATGTGGTCCGGGCGGCGCCGGGTCACCCGGTGCTCCCGGGAGTTCACCATGGCCATGAACCCCGCGCAGGCGGCCTCGAGCTCAGCGAACGAGGCGTACTGGTCCCGCAGGTTGGTGTCCTTCGGGACCAGGTCGGCCTTGGCCAGCTTCACCGCGTTCTCCACCCCGCCCTTGGCGGCCGGATCCGCTGGCTGGCAGGTCAGCACCTCCACGCCGTAATGCCGAGCGAACGCCACGGTGGCCTGGTTACGCACCGGCACCCCGGCCACATGAGAGACCGTCACTGTCTTCTCGTTATCCGTCAGCACATAGGTCGGCGCGCCCCCGATCAGCCGGAAGCACCGGTCCAGGGCGGCGAACACACTCGGAGCCGTCCTATCACGCAGGGCGATGACGATCCGGTAGCGGGACCAGGCCAGCCAGGCCACGAACAGCACCGTCTTGGCCCCGTCGATCGCCGGCCCATCGCCGAAGTCGTACTGCAGCCATGCGCCCGGCTCGGTGATCCAGGGCCGGTGCACCCGGCGCTTCCCGGCCCGCCAGGCGGTCTTCACCTCGGCCACCGCCCGCCGGGTGGAGCGCTCAGAGCCGGTGTAGCCCATTGCGGTGAGCTTGGCGTGCACGACATCGGCGCGGATCCTGCCCGTGGAGGCCTCGACCCATTCCTCGATCTTGGGCAGCCAGACATCGGTGACCTTCGGGCGGCTGGCTCCGGATCCAGGGGTCTGGCCGGCGTCGCGGGCCCGCACCAGCCGGGCCACGGTGTGATGGGAGCAACCGGCCAGCTCGGCGGCGCCCCGCAATGACTTGGTCAGGTCATAGGCACTGAGTATTTTCATGGTTTCTGCGGCATCCTTCATTCAGGGCCTCTTCCTCGCTGGATTCGATTCGACACCGATATCCAACCCGGGGAGGAGGCCCCCGCCGGCTCACGACGCGGCGGGCAACGAGCAACGCGGGCAAACCAGATGGCCAGCACCGGGCAGTTCCCGTGGCCATCACTGGGCAGTCCTCATGGCCGTCAGCGGGTCATTCCCTGGCCACCTATGGGCAGCTTTTCATGGCCGCTTACA
>NZ_JBHNYP010000058.1:0-1875 GCF_054960655.1 Micrococcus sp. PSi08
GCGGCCACTTCACCCGTCTCTACTTCAATGTCTTCTGTGGTCCTTTAAGGAGCTGGAAGCGAATGTCGTGCGCCGCGTTATGTGCGGTTGTGCAGAAATGTTAAGCGTGACCTCAGCCCCTCCAGCTTGCCGTAACGTCTGGCCCAGTATTGGGCCTGCCGGGTTGCTTCGTCTGCGATGGGAGACTGGTTCTGCCCCTGTTCATAGGCGAGGCGGATGTCGTTCAGTAAGCCGTCGAGCAGGTGATCCACGAAATCCGGGTTGTTCCGAATCATTGCTTTGCGGGTGGTAATTAGTGCGTCGATCCCTGCGTAATTCGTATGATTTCTGCCGTATTCGGAAACGCGGTACATGTACTCGGGGCCATCCACGCGCCGGGCAGTGCTGCCGGTATGCAGGAGGAGGCGAGTCCACCACTCCCAGTCTTCGAATCCCTTCCACAAGGTTTCGTCGTAGCCGCCCAGGTCCTCCCAGTCCGAGCGGCGGAAAAGACTGGTGTTCAAGATGTCGCACTTGGACGCCATTTGCGAAGCGGTGACTATAGCGGGGGGTACCAACCGCTCCTGCTTGTGCCCGAAGCATTGGCAAGCTGTGGTGGCGATTGCGGAGTCATGATTGTCCATATGGCGCACAAGGGGCTCGAGGAATCCCGGGCGGAGCCAGTCGTCTGAGTCAAGAGGTAAGACGTAGCGTCCAGTTCCCGCCGCGATCCCGGTGTTGCGAGCTGCGGCGACACCGGCGTTGACCTGATGGATCACCTTGACGTCCAGGGAGTGCAGTACCTCGAGAGTCCGCCGACGGGTGGAGCCATCATCAACCACGATCACCTCGGTGCCGGGGTCCTTCGGTACCGAAGCGACGGCTTCCGTCAGGTTTTCTGGCGCCTCGTTGTAGCACGGAATGACGACCGTCACGTTCATGGGGGTGATCACCTGTAGTTCCGGAGGACGGGCTGAGCGGCTGGAGTAAGGACGACCCTGCCTCGGTACTTCAAAGAGAGCGGATGCAGGATGTCCCCGAGGATCTCCGTCCACCAGATGGGGTAGACCGCAGGCGTGGCGTAGGGATCTGCATTCGCGGCGTCTGCTTCTGCTAGAGGAGCGGCGAGATAGTCCAGCCGGGAATGCAATTCGCGCATCCACTCAGCGGTGAAGGGGGACCGGGGCTTGAAGATGAACATCGAGGGCCCCATGAGGGCGCGATAGTGACGACGCAGCGCGGCTCGTAACTCGTGGTGGGGGTGGGCCGCGTACTCCGACGTGATCTCGGCATAACCGAGGGCGAGGTGTTCTCCCGAACCGTTGAGCTGGTCGATGAGGGGCCGGATCGATTGGTGCATCGGCTTGACGTCAATGTAGGCCCCTCCGTAGTGGTGCATTAGGTAGGCCCGTAGATAGTCCGACTTGTGCACGGAGGTCAGGTGATTGAAGGCAGGGTGGAAAGGGTGCTCCGGGATCTCGACGGATCGAGGCTGCCGAACGATCATCACCTCCACGTCTGGCTGGGCCGCCAAAGCGTCGAGGGACGCCTGACGAGCAGGAGGCGGCGTTCCCCCGAGCCAGATGGTCCAGAGTCGGTGGGGAGCAGCTTCGAGGGGTGGAGTCGTCGGCGCCTCGCGGGCCAAGAAGGTATGTGCGAAGAGTTCAGGGTCGTATCGGTACGGATGCTTCTTCTCGAGGGCGGCCCAGCGGCGATTCTCAAGGGCGATTCGAGCCTCTCGTGCTGCCCATCGCGCATGTTTGGTGGCCACGAATGCCCGATGCTTCGTGTTCCGCAGAACGTCCAGTGACGGTCTCATGGCGTCAGCCTAGCTGTTGTGGGTCATGAGGTTCTTGCCACGGGGTACGGGCTGAGATGAGACGAGCGGGCCTCTCC
>NZ_JBHNYP010000059.1:0-1428 GCF_054960655.1 Micrococcus sp. PSi08
AGTTGAGTCCCGGATAGTGGTGTAACCCTCCCCGGTGGCCACGACCATCTTCGAGACGGACGCGGTCACCGTGGGAGCCTTCGAGCGAACCTTCCACAGCACTCTCGAAAGGACATCACCACGATGACCGCTCCTCATATTGTCGACCCTGAACGGCTGCTGCGCGAAGCTCTCGGGGAGGCCTCTCCCGATCTGTTGCGCCACCTGCTGCAGACCGTGATCAACGCACTGCTCTCCGCCGACGCTGACGCGGTCTGCGGGGCCGAGTACGGCAAGCCCTCCGAACATCGGACAGCGCAGCGCAACGGCTACCGCCACCGACCCCTGGACACCCGCGCCGGCACGATCGATGTGGCCATCCCCAAACTCCGGGCCGGCACGTACTTCCCCGAATGGCTGCTCGAGCGCCGCAAACGGGCCGAGTCCGCACTGATCACCGTGGTCGCGGACTGCTACCTGGCCGGGGTCTCGACCCGGCGCATGGACAAGCTCGTACGGCAGCTGGGCATCGACTCGCTCTCGAAGTCCCAGGTCAGCCGGATGGCACAGGAGTTGGACGAGCACATCGAGGCTTTCCGCCACCGGCCTCTGGGCGAGGCCGGCCCGTTCGTGTTCCTCGCCGCCGACGCCCTGACCATGAAGGTGCGTGAGGGCGGGCGTGTGGTCAACGCGGTGGCCATGGTCGCCACCGGGGTCAACGCGGACGGGCGCCGCGAGGTCCTCGGGCTGAGGGTGGCCACCACGGAGTCCGGGGCGGGGTGGAACGAGTTCTTCGCGGATCTGGTGGCCCGGGGGCTGGCCGGGGTGGCACTGGTGACCTCGGACTCCCATCGCGGCCTCGTGGAAGCAGTGGCGGCGAACCTGCCCGGGGCCGTGTGGCAACGCTGCCGCACCCATTACGCGGCGAATCTGATGGCCGTGACCCCGAAGAGCATGTGGCCGGCGGTGAAGGCCATGCTGCACAGCGTGTATGACCAGCCCGACGGGCCGGCCGTGCACGCCCAGTTCGAGCGCCTGTTGGACTACGTGCAGGACAGGTTGCCCGCGGTGGCCGCCCACTTAGACGCCGCTCGACAGGACATCCTCGCGTTCACCTCGTTCCCGAGGGACGTGTGGTGCCAGATCTGGTCGAACAACCCCGCCGAGCGGCTGAACCGGGAGATCCGGCGCCGCACGGACTCGGTGGGGATCTTCCCGAACCGGGATGCCGTGGTGCGCCTGGTCGGGGCCGTGCTGGCCGAGCAGACAGATGAATGGGCCGAAGGCCGCCGGTATCTCGGCCTGGAACTGCTCGCCCGGTGCCGTGAGCCCCTGACCACGGAGCAAGAGACCGTGATGAGCACGGAGGTGATGCCGACCCTGCAGACCTGACAGGTACAAGCCCCCTACAACCTCGAAGACGGTTACACCACTTCCAGGGACTTGACC
>NZ_JBHNYP010000060.1:0-1424 GCF_054960655.1 Micrococcus sp. PSi08
GGGTCAAGCCCCTCGTGATGGTGTAGCGGTCTGATCCTTCATGGGGGTCAGGCGCTGAGGCCGAGGGTGAGTTCGGTGTCGGGGTCCACCTCGTCTCCGGTGTTGGTCACGGTGGTGAGCCTGCAGCGGGCCAGGACTTCGAGACCGAGGTAGCGTCGACCCTCGGCCCATTCATCGGTCTGCTCGGCCAGCACCGCACCCACTAGCCTGACGATGGCCGCCCGGTTGGGGAAGATGCCCACCGCGTCGGTGCGACGGCGGATCTCCCGGTTGAGCCGCTCGGCCGGGTTGTTCGACCAGACCTGCGTCCAGACGTCCTTCGGGAACGTGGTGAAGGCCAGGATGTCCGCCCGGGCGGCGTCGAGGTGCTCAGCCACGGTGGGCAGCTTCCCGCTCACGTAGTCCAGGAGCCGGTCGAACTGCGCGTGCACGCTGGCCGCATCGGGCTGGTCATAGACCGAGTGCAGCATGGCTTTCACGGCCGGCCACATGTTCTTCGGGGTGATGCCCATCAGGTTCGCCGCGTAATGGGTGCGGCAGCGCTGCCACGTCGCTCCGGGCAGGTTCGCCGCGATGGCGTCCTTGAGTCCGGTGTGGGCGTCAGAAGTGACCAACCGGACCCCGGCCAGGCCGCGGGCGACCAGGTCGGCGAAGAACTCGTTCCACGCCGCCCCGGTCTCCGAGGTGGCGACCCGCAGGCCCAGGACCTCGCGGTGGCCGTCAGCGTTGACCCCGGTGGCCAGCAGCACCACGGCGTTGACCACGCGCCCGCCCTCGCGGACCTTCATGCTCAGCGCATCGGCGGCCACGAACGTGAACGGGCCGGCCACCCCGAGCGGGCGGTGGCGGAAGGCCTCGACCTGCTCGTCGAGCTCGGTGGCCATCCGGGAGACTTGGGACTTGGACAGGGCGTTGACGCCCAGAGTCTTGACCAGCTTGTCCATCCGTCGGGTCGAGACCCCGGCGAGGTAGCAGTCAGCGACCACGGTGATCAGCGCCGACTCCGCTCTCTTCCTGCGTTCAAGTAGCCAGTCCGGGAAGTACGTGCCCGATCTGAGCTTGGGGATGGCCACGTCCAGGGTGCCGACCCGGGTGTCCAGGTCCCGGTGGCGGTACCCGTTCCGCTGAGCAGTGCGCGAGGAGCTGGGCTTGCCCCATTCGGCACCGACCACCGCGTCGGCATCCGCGGACAGCAAGGTGTTGATCATGGTCTGCAGCAGATGGCGCATCATGTCCGGGGACGCTTCAGACAGGGCTTCTCCGAGCAGGCCGGCAGGGTCGAGAATATGAGGAGCGGTCATCGTGATGACTCCATTCGAGGATTCTGTGGAAGGTTGACTCGACGGATCACACGGTGGCCGCGACCACGTCTGAGACGACACGCCCGACCACCGGGCGCTACACCACTATGCGGGACTCAACTC
>NZ_JBHNYP010000061.1:0-1038 GCF_054960655.1 Micrococcus sp. PSi08
GAAGCACGCCAACTCCCGCAACGGGACCACCCCGAAGACCGTGGAGTCCGAGGTCGGGCCGATCGAGCTGGACGTCCCGCGAGACCGGGGCGGGTCGTTCACCCCGCGCCTGGTGCCCAAGGGCCAGCGGCGCCTCGGGGGCCTGGATGACATGATCATCAGCCTCTATGCCGGCGGAATGACGATCCGGGACATCCAGCACCACCTGGCCTCCACGATCGGCACGGACCTGTCGCACGAGACGATCTCCAACATCACCGACGCCGTGAGCGAAGAGGTCCTGGCGTGGCAGTCGCGGCCGCTGGAGGAGTTCTATCCGGTGATCTATCTCGACGCAATCCGGATCAAGATCCGAGAGAACAGCCAGGTCCTCAACCGTGCCGCCTACATCGCCGTCGGCGTGGACCTCGAGGGCATCAAGCACGTGCTGGGGATCTGGGTCCAGGACACCGAGGGCTCGGCGTTCTGGGCCCACGTCTGCGCCGATCTCGCCAACCGGGGCGTGCAGGACGTGCTGATCGTGTGCTGCGACGGGCTCAAGGGCCTGCCGGAGGCGGTCGAGGCGACGTGGCCGGACTCGATGGTCCAGACCTGCGTGGTTCACCTGATCCGGGCCGCGATGCGGTTCGTGGCCTACCAGGACCGCAAGAAGGTCGCCGCCGCGCTGAAGCCGATCTACACCGCCCCCAACGAAGAGACCGCGAGGAAGGCGCTGGCCGAGTTCGAGGCCTCCGAGCTCGGCACGAAGTACCCGTCTGCAGCCGCGACCTGGGCGAACTCCTGGGAGCGGTTCATCCCGTTCCTGCAGTTCCCACCCATGCTCCGCAAGGTCATCTACACGACCAACAGCATCGAGTCGCTGAACTTCCAGCTACGGAAGGTGACCAAGAACCGCGGCCACTTCCCCTCGACCGAGGCGGCGGTGAAGCTGCTCTGGCTGGCGATCTGCAACATCGAAGACAAACGCGCCGCCGAACGCGCTCGGGACCGGGGCAAACCCGCCGGCCAGCGCAAAGCCCAGGGCCGGCTCGTCGAAGG
>NZ_JBHNYP010000062.1:0-993 GCF_054960655.1 Micrococcus sp. PSi08
CTGTGGCTTCGTTCGCTTGGTGGCGGGGTTTTTGCAGCGCTCCGTGGCGGTCTTGTTGCCGCGATCACGCAGGACTGGCTGCAGGTAGGTGTCGCGGTCTGAACCGAGAGGGGTGCGCCCGGTCGGGGCCGTTTGGATCGCTGCCGCTACGTCAGAGTCCGAAGGCTCCGCCGCTGACGAGGATCACGATGCCGAGGCCGATGAGAACGATGGGGAAGAGGATGTTCTCCCAGCGTTCGAGCACTTCGGCGATCGGGGGGCGGGTGGCGACGAACTTTGCCAGGGCCACCAGGACCGCGACGAGCGCGAGGAAGACGATGCAGTAGGCGACTACTGCGAGAGGTTCCACGCTGAGGAAGACAGGGGTGTAGACGCCGATGTTGTCGCCGCCGTTGGCAAGGGTGACGCCTGCGACTGTCCACACGCCGACCTTCTTGCCGGCAACCTTGGCCTCGTCGTCATCGTCGTCATCGTCTCCGCGCCAGGCCTGCCATGCGGCCCAGAGGCCGAGGCCCAGAGGGATGAGGCCGAAGTACGGGATGGCTGCCGGGGGCAGGAATGCTCCGGCGCCGATGGTCACCAGGACCGCGGCACCGAGGATGCCGGCGAATCCGAGGTACTGGCCGGCCAGAATGCGGGCGGTAGTGCCGCGCTGGCCTGCCCCTCGCGCGAAGAAGAGGGAGAGCACGATGATGTCGTCGATGTTGGTCGCTGCGAACAGGCCCATCGCCTGCAAGACCGAGGTGAGGCTCATGCGCCCTCCCCAGCTGCGTCGCATCCGGGAAGCGAGCAGGCGGGATCGATGCACGGGGCGTCTTCGTCCACTGCCAGGGTGGCATCGACCAGTGCCGTCAGCGCCTGCGCCAGGTGCGAATCGGCGATCTCATATCGTGTCCGACGACCCTCGGGCTCGGAGACGACGATCCCGCAATCGCGCAGGCATGCCAGGTGGTTGGACACGTTCGGGCGTGTCAGGTCCAGATCTCGGGCCAG
>NZ_JBHNYP010000063.1:0-849 GCF_054960655.1 Micrococcus sp. PSi08
TTCGTCTTCTTCAGGTTGGCGTCTCGAGACTCCTTGAAGAGCACGGACTTGGCCTCGGGGTCCCTCTCCGCGACCACGGTGTTCAGGCGCAGCTGCAGGACATCCGGGGACGGGGAATAGACCCAGGTGCGATTGGCGGACAGCCCGGTGGAGTACCAGGGATACAGGTCTCGCACGGAGGGAAAGGACGACCACGTGTCGCCCGACTTCGGCGTGAACGGAGCCCGCCACTCGGTAGGGGCTTCCAGCCATCCCTCACCGTTGAGATGGATCTCGGGGAACTGCGCGAACTTCTGTGCCCGCGTGCCGGCCACCTCTCGGTAGTAGATCGGCGCTGGCACCTCGGGGCTCGCCTGGGAGTTGCGCACGAAAATGCCCACGGCCACCGGCGTCTGAATGGCAAAGACCCCATGACCGGGGGGAGGGTTCAACCCCTCAGGAGTGACGTTGATGATCCATCCGGTCGAACAGGTGCGGCGCAGATACTCTCGCATCCCCGCGAAGCCAGGACCGGTGAGATACCCGGTCGCGGTCACGAAGCAGACCACACCCTGGTCCGCTCCGTCGAGCTTGCGCTGCGCGGTGGATTCGAACGCCTTCCACAGCGCCCAACGCCAGAAGTAGACGTAGAGGTTGTTCAGGTGGCGCTCGTTGCGCCCGTTGCCTCGACTCCTGAATGCGTCTAGGGGAGCCCGTCCCGTCGCCGGATCGACACCGTTCTCGATCCACCCCCCACGCCCACCGGCCTTGTCCTTGTATGGCGGGTTGCCGATGACGACCTGGATGTTCTCATCCCTCTTGACCCGGTTGGCCTCGATCCGTTGCTGAGCGATCAGACCAGCGTTCCAG
>NZ_JBHNYP010000064.1:0-773 GCF_054960655.1 Micrococcus sp. PSi08
AGCGTGGAGGAGCATGACGAGGACGAGGCGGACCAGCCCGCGTGAGGAACAGACTCAGCGGAACAGGTCCCAGACGCTGAACGTGGTGCGCTTGTAGACCGCGTTGTAGGCGGCGCGCTTCGGATCGCGCACCCACCCCATGCCCGGCCGGCCGTCCTCGCGGCCGGCACCCGTGCACCGCACCCGCCAACCCCAGGAGCTGACATGAGCACCGCACCCACCCCTTCTTCCTCCGACGACGCCCCCGCCGTCCTCGTCGAGACGCGGCCCGGCGTCGTGCGGCTGACGCTGAACCGGCCCGCGAAGGGCAACGCGCTCGGACTGACGATGGCGCGCGAGGTGCTCGCGGCGATCGCCGCGGCCGAGGCGGACGAGTCCGTGCACGTGCTCACGCTGACCGGCGCCGGGCGGATCTTCTGCGGCGGCGGGGACGTCCAGGCCATGGCTGCCGCGCCTGCCGGGCCGGAGCGGCGCGCGATGATCCAGGAACTCGGCGAGGCGGCGGGCGAGGTCGCGGTGGCGCTGACGGGCTCACGCCTGCTGGTGCTGGCCGGCGTCAACGGGACGGCCGCCGGGGCGGGGCTCGGGCTCATGCTGGGCGGCGACGTCGTGCTGGTGCGCGAGGATGCGCAGCTGGTGACGGCGTTCTCCGCGCTCGGGATGACACCGGACACAGGCGTGTCCTACTGGCTGCCGCGGGTGCTCGGGCCGGTGCGCGCGACGCAGCTGCTGCTCGGCGGTCGGCGCCTGAACGGGACCGAGGCCGTGGGGTG
>NZ_JBHNYP010000065.1:0-635 GCF_054960655.1 Micrococcus sp. PSi08
AGTTGAGTCCCGCATAGTGGTGTAGCGCCCGGTGGTCGGGCACGTCGTTCCAGACGTGGACGCGGCCACCGTGTGATCCTTCGAGTCAACCTCTCACAGAATCCTCGAATGGAGTCATCACGATGACCGCTCCTCATATTGTCGACCCTGCCGGCCTGCTGGGCGAAGCCCTGTCCGAGGCCTCCCCGGACATGATGCGCCACCTGCTGCAGACGATGATCAACACCCTGCTCTGCGCTGACGCCGATGCGGTGGTCGGCGCCGAATGGGGCAAACCCTCCCGTGACCGCACGGCCCAGCGCAATGGGTACCGGCACCGGGACCTGGACACCCGGGTCGGCACCGTGGACGTGGCCATCCCGAAGCTGCGCTCGGGCACCTACTTCCCGGAATGGCTGCTCGAGCGGCGCAAGCGGGCCGAATCGGCGCTGATCACCGTGGTCGCAGACTGCTACCTGGCCGGTGTCTCTACCCGGCGGATGGACAAGCTGGTCAAGACCTTGGGCATCAATGCCCTGTCGAAGTCCCAGGTGTCCCGGATGGCCGCGGACCTCGATGAGCAGGTGGAGGCCTTCCGCCACCGGCCGCTCGGGGAGGCGGGACCGTTCACGTTCGTTGCCGCGGACGCGTTGACG
>NZ_JBHNYP010000066.1:0-492 GCF_054960655.1 Micrococcus sp. PSi08
TTCCAGGACAGACCCTCATCGGCTGCTGTGGCGGCTGAGTCCTCCAGGGTGTCGGCTACGAACAAGCGCAGACCGTTCGCAGGAACCTGGGCCCCAGCCTCCTTCACGGCCTGGGAGATACGCAGTTCAGCCACCGAGAAAGGCCCGGACTGCAGCTCGATGCCGTAGAGGCGGCCCACCATGGAAGCGACAGCCTCTCCTGCTGCCGCTGTCCCGTACTCCGTTGCCGCATCGGCCCCAACGCGCCGCAACACCGACAGAGGGTAGGTCCCGGTTCCCATAGCGGGATCGATGACAGACGTCGCGCTGTCCCGCAGACCGCGCGGACGGCCCAGGTGCTCCCGGACGGCCTCGTCTGCCCAACCCACCATGGCGTCCACGAGCTCGACGGGGGTGTAGTAGGAACCCGAAGCCTGCTTCAGCGCAGGGTCGTAGCTGCTCAGGAAGTGCTCGTACAGGTGCAGGTAGACATCCGAACGACCACTGCCTAGG
>NZ_JBHNYP010000067.1:0-401 GCF_054960655.1 Micrococcus sp. PSi08
TACCGGTGCGGAATCGCTTGGAGGGATCTGCCCGAGGTCTACGGGCCCTGGCAGACCGTGTGGACCTGGCATCGGCGCTTGGCCGAAAAAGGCACCTGGGACACGGTGCTGGCCACGCTGACCGCCGCCGCTGAGGCCGAAGGCCTGATCGATTGGTCGGTCTCGGTGGACTCCACGATCGCCCGCGCCCACCAGCACGCGACGAACATCACCCGCCACACAGGGGGATGGATCGAACTACAAGAATCCGCGTGAGGAGCCGGCCGATCACGGCATCGGGCGCTCCCGTGGCGGGCTGAGCACGAAGATCCATCAGCTCGTCGATGGGACCGGGCTGCCGCTGGTCAGCCTGATCACCCCCGGCCAGGCAGGGGACTCCCCGATGCTGCTTCCTCTTCTGG
>NZ_JBHNYP010000068.1:0-380 GCF_054960655.1 Micrococcus sp. PSi08
TGACAGTGAAGCAGGCCGTGCTTCCAAGCGTGGTGCAGGCCGGCGGGTCGGCTACACCTATCTGCACTCGGCGATCGAGGGGTTCACCCGGCTGGCCTACACCGAAGCGTTGGAGGACGAGAAGGCGGTGACCACGATCGGGTTCTTCTGCCGGGCGAGGGCGTTCTTCGCCGCCCACGGCATCACCGTGGACCGGGTGATCACGGACAACGGAAACAACTACCGGGCCGTGGACTTCACCCGGAAGGTGGTCTCGCTCGGGGGCCGGCACCACCGGATCCGCCCCTACACCCCGCGCCATAACGGGAAGGTCGAGCGGTACAACCGGCTGATGGTGGACGAGGTCCTCTACGCCCGCCCGTATACCTCAGAGCAAGCTC
>NZ_JBHNYP010000069.1:0-370 GCF_054960655.1 Micrococcus sp. PSi08
ATCGACCATCAGCCGGTTGTAGCGTTCGACCTTCCCGTTGTGGCGCGGGGTGTAGGGTCGGATCCGGTGGTGCCGGCCCCCGAGCGAGACCACCTTCGCGGTGAAGTCCGCAGCCCGATAGTTGTTCCCGTTGTCCGTGATCACCCGGTCCACGGTGATGCCGTGCGCGGCGAAGAACGCCCTCGCCCGGCAGTAGAAGCTCACGGTCGTGGCCGCCCGCTCGTCCTCCAACGCTTCGGTGTAGGCCAGGCGGGTGAACCCGTCGATCGCCGAGTGCAGGTAGGTGTAGCCGACCCGTCGGCCAGGCCCGCGCTTGGCTGCTCGCGCGTTCTCGGAGTCCCGTCCGTGAGCACGCCAGCCGCCCCCGTCA
>NZ_JBHNYP010000070.1:0-359 GCF_054960655.1 Micrococcus sp. PSi08
TCCGCTCATCCTCCAACGCTTCGGTGTACGCCAGGCGGGTGTACCCGTCGATCGCCGAGTGCAGGTAGGTGTACCCGACCCGCCGGCCAGGCCCGCGCTTGGCCGCTCGCGCGTTCTCGGAGTCCCGTCCGTGAGCACGCCAGCCTCCCCCCTCGGGGATGCGCCCGATTTTCTTCACGTCCAGGTGCACCATGTGCCCCGGGCCGCGGGCGGTGATCTTCTGGGGTCGTTGGCGCAGGTCTTCTCCGGCCGGGGTCAGGTCCCGTAGGCGGGAGATCCCGGCCCGGTGCAGCCACCTCCCCACGGTGCGCAGGCACAGCTGGTGGCCTTCGGAGGCGAGGTGGTGATGGATGCGCCGG
>NZ_JBHNYP010000071.1:0-344 GCF_054960655.1 Micrococcus sp. PSi08
CCCCTCGGCGCGGGCGTCGTGATACGCCCGCCGATACCCGTAGCGGGGATGGTCCTTCGCCCAGGCGCGCAGCCACTCCCTGAGCGCCCGATCCGGGTCCGCGACCGTGTCGCCCTTGAGCGGTCGCCGGTACGCGGAGCGGCTCAGCCCGACCAGACGGCACGCCATCCGTTCGCTCACCCGCAACTTGCCCTTGAGGTGATCGACGGCGGCGCGGCGCCTGTCCGGGCTTAGAAGTTTCCCTCAGCCAGCTCCTTGAGCGCGGCCTTCTCCAGCTCCGCTTCCGCGAGCAGACGCTTCAGGGTCGCGTTCTGCTTCTCCAGCTCCTTCAGGCGCTTTGCGTC
>NZ_JBHNYP010000072.1:0-332 GCF_054960655.1 Micrococcus sp. PSi08
CGGTTTCCATTTGATGGGTGCACTGCCGAGCGTACTCGGCTGGGGTTAGGTAGCCGAGCGAGGAGTGCCGGCGGTGGTGGTTGTACTCGTCCTTCCAGTCGCCGATGATGACCTGTGCGTGCAGCAGCGAGTAGAAGCTGTTGATGTTGAGGCACTCGTCGCGGATCCGGCTGTTGAACGACTCGACGTACCCGTTGCGCCACGGCGAGCCCGGAGGGATGTAGGACAGGCCGGTGCGGGTGCCGGCCCAGTCGGCCATCGCCTCGCTGATGAACTCCGGCCCGTTGTCCGACCTGAGCACCGCCGGGGCGCCCCGGGCGGCGACGAGGTCC
>NZ_JBHNYP010000073.1:0-300 GCF_054960655.1 Micrococcus sp. PSi08
GCGGATCTCGCGGTTGAGCCGCTCGGCCGGGTTGTTCGACCAGATCTGGGTCCAGACGTCCTTGGGGAATGTGGTGAACGCCAGGATGTCGGCCCGGGCAGCATCGAGGTGCTCGGCCACCACCGGCAGTTTCTCGCTCACGTAGTCCAGCAGCCGGTCGAACTGGGCGTTGACGCTGGCGGCATCGGGCTGGTCGTAGACCGAGTGGAGCATGGCCTTCACCGCCGGCCACATGCTCTTCGGGGTGATGCCCATCAGGTTCGCCGCGTAGTGGGTGCGGCAGCGTTGCCACACCGCACC
>NZ_JBHNYP010000074.1:0-292 GCF_054960655.1 Micrococcus sp. PSi08
TCCCTGGGCGCGGTAGCGGGCGACCCAGGTGGCCACCGTGGGCCGGCTCACCCGGAACTCGGCTGCCACGTGTGCCTGCGGGATCCCGTCGTGCAGGTGGCGGTGGACCATCCTGAGTCGGCCAGTGGGGGTCAGGGGTGCGTTAGCGTGAGTCATGAGCGGGTCTCTTCTGGCAGGTGGGTTGTTGAGGAACTTCCATCCTGCGGCAGGGGCCCGCTCGTCTCATCTCAGCCCGTACCCCGTGGCAAGAACCTCATGACCCACAACAGCTAACGCACCCCTGACCCCGACC
>NZ_JBHNYP010000075.1:0-265 GCF_054960655.1 Micrococcus sp. PSi08
TCCGAGCGAGACCACCTTCGCGGTGAAGTCCACGGCCCGGTAGTTGTTCCCGTTGTCCGTGATCACCCGGTCCACGGTGATGCCGTGCGCGGCGAAGAACGCCCTCGCCCGGCAGAAGAACCCGATCGTGGTCACCGCCTTCTCGTCCTCCAACGCCTCGGTGTACGCCAGGCGGGTGTACCCGTCGATCGCCGAGTGCAGGTAGGTGTACCCGACCCGTCGGCCAGGCCCGCGTTTGGCCGCTCGCGCGTTCTCGGAGTCCCGG
>NZ_JBHNYP010000076.1:0-265 GCF_054960655.1 Micrococcus sp. PSi08
CCCGAGTGAGACCACCTTCGCGGTGAAGTCCACGGCCCGGTAGTTGTTCCCGTTGTCCGTGATCACCCGGTCCACGGTGATGCCGTGGGCGGCGAAGAACGCCCTCGCCCGGCAGTAGAAGCTCACGGTCGTGGCCGCCCGCTCGTCCTCCAACGCTTCGGTGTAGGCCAGCCGGGTGAACCCGTCGATCGCCGAGTGCAGATAGGTGTAGCCGACCCGCCGGCCTGCACCACGCTTGGAAGCACGGCCTGCTTCACTGTCACGT
>NZ_JBHNYP010000077.1:0-240 GCF_054960655.1 Micrococcus sp. PSi08
TTGTCCGTGATCACCCGGTCCACGGTGATGCCGTGGGCGGCGAAGAACGCCCGCGCCCGGCAGTAGAAGCTCACGGTCGTGGCCGCCCGCTCGTCCTCCAACGCCTCGGTGTAGGCCAGGCGGGTGTACCCGTCGATCGCCGAGTGCAGGTAGGTGTAGCCGACCCGCCGGCCAGGCCCGCGCTTGGAAGCACGGCCTGCTTCACTTTCACGTCCGTGGGTGCGCCAGCCGCCCCCGTCT
>NZ_JBHNYP010000078.1:0-226 GCF_054960655.1 Micrococcus sp. PSi08
AGGTTCGCGGCGATGGCGTCCTTGAGCCCGGGGTGGGCATCAGAGGTGACCAGCCGGACCCCGGCCAGGCCCCGGGCGACCAAGTCGGCGAAGAACTCGTTCCACGCCGCCCCGGTCTCGCTGGTGGCCACCCGCAGGCCCAACACTTCGCGGTGGCCGTCGCCGTTGACCCCGGTGGCGATGAGCACCACCGCGTTGACCACACGCCCGCCCTCACGCACCTTCA
>NZ_JBHNYP010000079.1:0-215 GCF_054960655.1 Micrococcus sp. PSi08
GAAGCCGGCCTTCAGGACCTGCCCAGCCGGCCGCACCGTTCACCTGCCCAGCTCGACCCCGAGGTGGTGGCCCAGATCCAGACCCTGCGCCGGGAGCGCAAGTGGTCAGCCCGCCGCATCCATCACCACCTCGTCTCCGAGGGCCACCGGGTGTGTCTTCGTACCGTGGGACGGTGGCTGCACCGGGCCGGGATCTCCCGCCTACGGGACCTGAC
>NZ_JBHNYP010000080.1:0-210 GCF_054960655.1 Micrococcus sp. PSi08
TTGTCCGTGATCACCCGGTCCACGGTGATGCCGTGGGCGGCGAAGAACGCCCGCGCCCGGCAGAAGAACCCGATCGTGGTCACCGTCCGCTCATCCTCCAACGCCTCGGTGTAGGCCAGGCGGGTGTACCCGTCGATCGCCGAGTGCAGGTAGGTGTAGCCGACCCGTCGGCCAGGCCCGCGCTTGGCTGCTCGCGCGTTCTCGGAGTCC
>NZ_JBHNYP010000081.1:0-201 GCF_054960655.1 Micrococcus sp. PSi08
AGCAGCTGCGCGTGACCCGGCCAGTAGGGCGGCCCCGGACCCGCCCCGAGGCCGTGCTGGGCGATAAGGCGTACTCCTCCCGGGCGATCCGCACCCACCTACGCGCCCGTGGGATCAAAGCGGTCATCCCCGAACCGGCCGACCAGCAGGGCCACCGCAGACGGCGCGGTGCCCGCGGCGGGCGCCCCGTCAGCCTCGACG